>JAICEP010000457.1 GCA_025924095.1 Sorangium sp. | reverse complement strand
TTCAGCAGTTCTCCAACGACTCTCGACGCTTGCTTCAGCTCCTTTCGCCCAGCAATGCCCGGGCCAACAAGGATCGAGCACCCGCGCGTCCTCCGCCGCGCCGCGCCCGCGCTCCGGCGCGAAAACCCTGAGACATATCGCCTCGACCGTGGCGTCCTGCGACGCGCAACGGCCGTTCGCCCGCCGGGGGCGCCGCGTCCCGCGAAGGCGTTCAGCGCAGCCGCCGGCGACGTCCCGCGCCGCAGCGCGGGCGCATTCGCTTGGCCTCGGCGCGGATCGGAGCAAGACTCCGCCCCGGAACGCGACATGATCCACGACATTGCCCGCGCGCTCAGCGCCATCTTCACAGGCGAGCGAGCCCGCCTGCTGCACGTGATCGTTCCGGCGCACGTGCACGGGCACACGCTGGCGCTGCTGCGGGCGCTCGGCGAAGCAGGCCCGGCGCCCCGTCCCGTGTGGGTCCTGGCCGACCCCTTCTACGGGCCCAGCCAGGGCTGGGCCGCCCGCGAACGCACGCTGGCGCGCGAGCTCGGCGCCCCGGCGATGCCCGGTGAGCCCACGGCGACGCCCGAGCCCGGGCCCCTGCGCGAGCCGCTCGACGCGTTCGCGGGCGCCCTCGCGGCCCACCTCGCCGCCCGCGCTCCGGACGCGGGCGCCGTCGTGGTGCTCTCGCCCCAGCACATCGACGACCCCCGCGCGTATGCCCGCGACGTCCTCTGGCTCGCGCAGGGGCCCGAGCTCGCGCTCGTGCGCTGGGTCCTCGTCGATGCGGTCCACTCGAGCGTCGGCGACCTGCTCGCGCGCTTCGGCGAGGGCGCGTCCCGCGTCGTGTGGCCGGAGGCCGACAGCGCGGCCCTGGTCGATCTCGAGCGCCTGCTCACCGATCTCTCCGCCCGCGGGCAGCGCCTCCCCGCCGACCTCGAGAACCGCATCGCGCCCGACTCCCCCCTTCGCGCTCCGGAGCTCCTCCAGGCGCGGCGCCTCCTGCACGAGGCCGACAAGTGCTTTCAGGCGGGGCGGCACACCGAGGCTGCGCAGCTCCAGCAGCAGGCCGAGGAGATGCTGATGGGCCGCGGGCTGGGCGAGGAGGCCATTCACGTCGCCATGCAGCGCGCGCGCTCGCTGATCGGCGCGGGCGTGGTCGACGAGGGACATCGGGTGTTCGTCGCCGCGCTGAAGGAGGCAGAGCGGCGCGGGCTGTTCGCGATCGTGCCCGAGGCCTACGCCTCGCTCGGCAGCCTGCACAGCAAGCAACGCCGCTTCCTCGACGCGTCGGAGGCGTACGCCCGCGCCGGAGACCTCGCGGACCGCCGCGGCAGCCACGAGTTCGCGGCGGACATGCACCGCTGCTCCGGGCACGCGGCGCTGAACGCCGACATGCCGGACGCCGCCGCGAAGTCGTGGCGGCGCGCCTTCGAGCTGCTCGGCTCCGCGGCGCCGACCGTCGGCGCGCTGGAGAAACCCCAGCAGATCGTCATCCTCGGGCTCGCCCTCGCCGACGTCTTCGAGACGCACGGCAACCTGCCCGCCGCGCGCGGGCTGCGGGGCCATGCCGAGGCCATCGAGACCCGCAACCCGCGGCGCTCGGAGACGTGGAGCTGACGCCGGGCTCCGCCTGACGAGGTGCGGTGTCCACGGCGCCCCCGCGAGGGGAGCCGCTCCGTGACGCCGCGGGCTCCGGGGTTCGCCGGGCGGGGGCGCGAAGGAGCGCCCGGGGTCAGCTCGCGCCGGCGCGCTCGGCGACGAGGAGCCGAGTGCCGGCGGCCGGGTTGGACGAGGCGAAGGGGGCTCCGAACCGCCCGGCCCAGTCCTCCGCGCCGGTGTCGCGCAATGCGCGGAACCCGGCCCGCTCGACCTCGGCGAGCATCACCTCGCGCCGGCGGAAGCCGACGAGCGGCTCGCTCCAGATCCGCGCGATCAGGTGGCCAACGAGGCCCAGGCGGCGCCGCGCCTCGGGCTCCATGTAGTTCACGAGGAGGAGGCTGCCCGGCGCCGAGGCGTCGGCGAGCGCCCGCAGCGTCGCCCGGAGCGCGTCGTCCGACAGGTACATCACGACCCCTTCCCATATCCACGCGGTGGGCTCGTCCGGCCGGTGACCGGCCGAAAGGAGGCATGTGGAGAGCGCGTCGCGCTCGAAATCGACCGGCACGTACGTCAGCCTCTCCACGACCGGCGACAGCGCAGCTGCCCTGCTCTGCTTGAACGCCTGTGTCGCCGGGTGATCGATCTCGAAGAAATGAGTCGCCGAGAGCGCCTTCATCCGGAATGCGCGCGTGTCGAGGCCCGCCCCCAGGCTCGCGACCTGCCGGCACCCGAGCGCCACGGCGCCCTCCAGCTCCACGTCGATGGCCCGCACCCGCAGCGGGACCGAGGAGAGCCGGGCCAGGACGCGCGCGCGCTTCGCGGGGTCCATGCGCCGGAGCCGCCGCGCGATCAGCGCCAGCGCGGCGCTCCACCCGCGCGACAGGAGCCGGTGCACGACGGGGTCCTCGAAGCCCGGCACATCGGTGAGGCCCTGGTCGGCGAGCGCCCGGATGAGCGCGACAGTGGCGGCGGTCTGGCTGGGACGACGCTCACGCATGCCTCGTGCATAGCGTCTGCCGCCGACATTTCAATGCGCGAGCGACTCCGAGCGACACCACGGAAGCGCTCTGCATGAGACGTGCGCGGTGATCCGACCCGCACGTGATGCAGCCTCGCGCGAGTCCCGCTAGGCTGCGCCTCCCCATGACCTTGGAGGCCATTCTCGCGCTCGTCATTCTCGGGCTCGCGATCGTCCTGTTCGTGAGCGATCGCTTGCGGCTCGACGTCGTGGCGATGATGTCCTTGCTCGCGCTCACGATCTCCGGTGTCAGCACGGTCCCGGACGCGCTCGCGGGGTTCTCGAACCCCGCGGTGCTCATGATCGCCGGCCTGTTCATCGTCGGGGCCGCGCTGACCGACACGGGGGTCGCCGACTGGCTGGGCCAGCGCCTGGAGCGCTTCGCCGGCGGGGGGGAAGCGCAGGTGACCGTCGTGGTGATGGGAGCGACGGCGCTCCTGTCCGCCTTCATGAGCTCCACGGGGACCGTGGCGATCCTCCTGCCGGTCGTCGGGACGCTCGCGCTCCGCCGCGGGATCGCGCCGGCGCGGCTCTTCATGCCCGTCGCGTTCGCGGCGCACCTCGGGAGCAACCTCACGCTCATCAGCACCCCGCCGAACCTGCTCGTGAGCGAGGCGCTCCGCGAGGCGGGGCGAGCGCCGTTCCGCTTCTTCAGCTTCACCGTCCCCGGCCTCGTCGTGCTCGCGGTCGGCGTGGCGTACGTCGTCGCGATCGGTCGCCGCGCGCTGCCCGGCAAAGGGGACAAGGCCGAGGCGGGCGCGCCGCGAGCGCTCTCGCTCGACGACCTCTCGATGGAGTACGGGCTCGGCAGCGCCCTGCGCGCCGTGCGCGTCGCGCCCGGCGCGAGCCTCGCCGGCCTCACGCTCGGAAAGGCGAACCTGCGGGCGGACTTCGGCGCCACCGTGGTGGGCATCGCGCGCCCCGGGCCCCACGGCCTCGAGGCGCAGCGCGTGGTGCCGCAGGCGGTGTTCGCCGTCGGCGACGAGCTGCGCCTGCTCGGGAGCGACGCGGCGATCGCGGCGCTCGCCGATCACTTCGGGCTCGAGGCGCTCTCGGCGCGGCCCGTCTTCGCGCTGCCGCCCGAGGAGTCGCTCGCCGAGGTGGTGCTGCCGCGGCGCTCCGGCCTGACGGACAAGACCCTGAGGGAGGCCAGGTTCCGCGACCGCTACCGCGCGAGCGTGCTCTCGATCCGGCGGGGCGACGGCTGGCTCCCGGTGTTCCATGCCACGCCCGAGCTGCGCGATCTCAAGCTCCGCGCCGGCGACACGCTGCTCGTGAAGGGGCGGCTCAAGCACCTGAAGAACCTCCGCGACGAGCGGCGCGATCTCGTGCTCGTCGCCGAGCCCGACGCGCGCGGCGACGTCCTCGTCGATCGCGAGCGCGCCGCCGTCGCGGTGTGCATCACCCTGGGCATGCTCGTCTGCATGGCGTTCGGGTGGCTGCCCAACGTGATCGCCGTGCTGCTCGCCGCGCTCCTCCTCGTGCTCGCGCAGTGCGTGCGCCCGGTGGACGCCTACCGCGCCGTGAACTGGGAGAGCGTCGTGCTCATCGCCGGCATGGTCCCCCTCGTCGCCGCGCTCGAGCGCACCGGCGCGATGGGGGCCGTCGTCTCCGCCGCCGAGGGGCTCCTCGCGGGGGCGCGCCCCACGGTGGTCCTCGGCGTGCTCGTGCTCTTCACCTCGGCCATCGGCATGGTCCTCTCGAACACCGCGACCGCCGTGCTCATGGCCCCCCTCGCGGTCCGCCTGGCCGGCGCGCTCGATCTCACGCCGGAGCCGCTGCTCATGGGGGTCGCGTTCGCGGCCTCGGCCGCGTTCGCGACGCCGATCGCCTCCCCGGTGAACATCCTCGTCATGGGACCCGGCGGCTATCAGTTCAAGGACTTCACCCGGGTCGGCCTGCCGCTGCAGCTGCTCGTGCTGGCGACCACCTTGATCGTCGTCCCGCTCGTCTGGCCCTTCTGATCGCGGGTCAACGCTCCTCCGTCGCTCTTTGCCGGGGACCGCCGCCCGCGGAGGGCGCGAGAGCGCGCGAGCGCGTTGCGGATGTCGTGTCATGTGATCTCGGACATCTCCCCGCTTCCCGGGCACAGGCACGCTCCCGTCTCGCCTGGCTTCGCGCCTGCCTTCGCACGCAGCCCGCCCGACCGCTCCGGCGACGCCTCTCCTATCTTGCGGATCCGGGAGCGATCCTGTAGCGCAGGATCTACGGTGCTCGCCCCCAGAGACATCACGCGCATCGCGGCGTGCCCGCCGCGCGCGCCGATTGCCATCGTCCTCGTGTCGCCGCCGCGAGGTGACGCATGAGGGAGCGGCTCGAGAGCCTGCTCCTCGTCCTGGCCGTCGGCTCCACCGTCGCGATCGGCGCCAAGCGCGTCGGGATCCCGTACAACGTCGCGCTCGTGCTCGTGGGGCTGCTCCTCGTCGTCGTCGACGTGCTGCCGAACACGCCGATGGACCCGGAGGTCATCCTCATCGCGTTCCTCCCGGTGCTCGTGTTCGAGGGCGCCCTGTTCGCCGACGCGGACAGCCTGCGCGCCGCGAGCCGGCCCATCCTCGCGCTCGCCGTGCCGGGGGTGCTCATCTCGCTGCTCGGCACCGCCGCGGTGGCGACGCTGGTGCTCGATCTCCCGTTCGCGGCGGCGCTCCTCCTCGGCGCGGTGCTCTCCATCACCGACACCGTGAGCGTGCTGCTCGCCTTCCGGAGCGTCCACGTCCCGCACCGGCTGGCCGCCATCATGGAGGGGGAGAGCCTCTTCAACGACGGCACCGCGCTCGTGCTCGTGGTGCTCGCCTCGCGCGTCCTCGCGAGCGGCACGTTCGACGCCGTCGAGACCTTCCGCGGGCTCTCGATGGCCGTGGCCGGCGGCGCTGTCCTCGGCGGGGCGTTCGGCGCCGTCGGCACGGCCCTCCTCCGCCGCACGCCGGACCACCTGACCGCGATCCTCGCCTCCATCGTGATCGTGTTCGCCACGGCCCTGGTCACCGAGCGGCTCCACGCCTCGCCGGTCATCGCCGTCGTGGTCGTCGGCGTCGTCATCGGCAAGGCGGCCCGCCGCCACCTCGAGCCCTCGCGCGTGCTCGCCCTCGAGGGGTTCTGGGAGACGGGCGGCTTCGGCCTCAACGTGCTGCTGTTCCTGCTCGTCGGCATGCAGATCCACGCGGAGATGCTCGTGCGCGAGGCGGCCTCCATCGGCCTCGCGCTCATCGCCCTGCACGCCGGCAGGGCGGTGGCCGTCTACGGCTGCTTCGGCGTGCTCCGGGCCATGAGGCTGGAGGCTGTGCCGCTCCGCTGGCAGCACGTGATGCTCGTCGGCAACATCAAGGGCGCGCTCTCGATGGCCGCCGTCCTCAGCCTCCCGCACGACATGCCGTACCGCGACCGCCTGGTCACGATCGTCTTCGGCGTGACCTTCGTGACGCTGATGGTGCAGGCGCTGCCGTTCGCGCGGCTGCTCAAGTTCCTGGGGGTCGCGACCCCGAGCGCCGACCCGACGCTCGACGCCGCGAAGGCGACGCTCATCGCCGCGCGGCGCGGCCAGTCGGAGCTCGACGACCTGCTCGCCTCGGGCCTCCTCTCCCGAAAGGAGCACGCGGAGCGCCGGGCCGCGTTCCAGCGCCGCGTGATCGCGGCGGAGGCGGCGCTCCAGTCGCCGCGGGGCGAGGAGGTGCGCGACCACCTCACGGACGTCGCGCTGCTCACGGCGCAGAAGGCGGCGGTGCTCGACGCGGCGAGGCGGGGGCTCATCGACACCGAGACGGCGGACGCCCACGCGAACGAGATCGACCGGGAGATGGTGAAGCTCTCCGCGCACGAAGGAGGCGGATGACATGCGCGTATTCATCGCGGGCGCCGGGCGCGCAGGGCTGAGCGTCGCGGTCCACCTCGCGAAGACGGGCCACGAGGTGACCATCATCGATCGCGACGAGTCGATCGCCAACAGCGCCTTCGAGCGCCACGGCCTTGTCTCGCTCGTGGGGGACGCGACCGACGCCGGGCTCCTCAAGGAGGCCGAGGTGGGGCGCGCCGACGTGGTCGTGGCCATGCTCCGCCGCGACGCCGACAACCTCGCCGTCGCGCTCCT
>JAICEP010000456.1 GCA_025924095.1 Sorangium sp. | reverse complement strand
TGCGCTCAAGTCGGCTGACTTCGTCTTCCATTATGCCCATCGCTCGCACGGCTACCAGATCATCGTGGGCGCCGAGAGCCTCGAGGCAAACTCTCCCGCCTACGGCTTCGAGACGGAGTATTGCGGCGTCCCGGCGGAGACCGGCGTCTTTCGGATGTGGGACGGGATGATCGACAACAACCTCGTCGTGGGCGACCAGTACTGGGCGACCGATGCCGGGGTCGGCGAGCTGCGCACCATCCTCAGCGAGCACCCGGAGATCCGGTACACGATGTGGGCGTGGTCGTCCGAGATCTCCGAGCAGACCGAGGAGGACGTGCAGCGCTACCTCGACGTGCTCGACGCGCTCGGGCAGGAGTTCCCGGAGGTGACCTTCATCTACATGACCGGGCCAGGGGACGAGGAGTACAACGGCGTGAACCGCGCGCAGCGCAACCAGCAGATCCGCGACTTCTCCCGGGAGCACGGGAAAATCCTCTATGACTTCGAGGATCTCGACGTTCACTCGGACGGCGAGCGGCACACCGCGGAGGTCGAGGGCGTCGAGATACCGATGCAGCACCCGCGCTTCGACGTGGAGACGTCCGGCAACGCGGAGTACGAGCACACCCACACGACGCAGGGCAGCTGCGAGAGCAAGGCCATGGCCTTCTGGCGCATGATGGCCGAGCTCGAGGGGTGCGCGCAGTAGCCCCCGGCCTCGCTTGCGGGACGCGCGCGGCCGCCGGGATCACCCCACGAGCCTCTGTCTTTCCTGTCGGTTAAGTCCCGGTTTCGGGCGGACGACTCGGCTGGATCGCGTCGCTCGCGCCTTGCGGGCCGCCTCGCGCGCATGCTACTCGCATCTCGCACGGGCACGCATCCCCGCGCTTCCGGCGCGGGGCGCCGCCTGGCAGCCGATCGGAGGCGGGCCATGGACAGCGCGATACCGCTCGGGAAGAAGCAGATCATCGACGGCCAGCTGCGGGTCTACTATTACGGCTACTGGATCAAGGCGTACGAGGCGCCGGCCGACACGCTGCTCGCGAAGAAGCGCCTCATCGAGGCGCTGACGCGGCGCCTGTTCAACCATGTCGAGCACGGCATCAACGTGCCGGGGAGACGGCTGGACGAGGCGCGGCGCGCCTTCGAGTCCGAGACCGACCCGCAGCGCAAGCGCGTCAAGGGCGCCATGCTCGCCGGCGCGATCTTCAATCGCGCGGCGGATATCTTCACCAAGCTCGTCGAGATCCAGGAGCTCGGCGTCGCGATCGAGCCCGACAACGCCCTCATGCGCGAGTGCGGAGAGCACCTCCTCGAGGCGCTGACCCTCGGGAAGATGGTGCTCCACCGCAGCGGGGAGGAGGGGCTCGACGAGCTCTGGGGAGAGCCGTTCAAGGCCTTCTCCTTCCCGATCGAGGCGTTCTACAACAGCCGGTACGTGAAGATCGCACAGAGCATGAGGGCGATCGACGGCATTCGCGACGAGATGCTCGCCACCTTCGCGGGCCTGCCGATGTTCGCCGGGCTGGACCGCCTGGCCTGCGAGCTCGCGCACGCGGCCAAGGTGAAGTGCGAGACGCTGCGCACCGACGCCGAGATCTTCGAGGTCTGGACGTCGTTCGTCGTGTCGGCGGAGAAACTCGCCGCCTTCCAGCCGCTGCTCGGCCCGGACGCCTCGCCCGCCGAGCGGGAGCAGGCGGCCCGGGGCGTCGAGCTGATCGTCCGCGGCAAGAACGTGATCTCGTACATCACGCGCGCGCGTGTGCCCATGCCCAAGACCCCGAGCGAGCTCATGGATCGGTACGCGCGGTACCGCGCCGCGTACGGCGCCGCGCCCGCGTCCGGGACCGCGCGCAGCGTCGCCTGAGCCCGGCCGGGCGCCCGGGCCTGCGACCGGCTACCCCGCCCCGCGCGCCGGGACGAGCTGGATCGCCTTCTCCGGGCAGGCGACGACGCAGAGGCCGCACGCCTGACACCGCGCCGCGTCCGGCGTCATCGCCGTCTTCCGGCCGTGGACGAGCGATTTGAGCTTGCCGCGCAGCGAGAGGGCCTCGAAATCGGCGCTCGCGATGCGGGCGACCTCGAAGACTTGATAGGGGCACACCTCGACGCAATCGCCCTTCGCCTCGCACCGGTTCCGGTCCACCCCGGGACGGAAGGCGCCCGGCTCGGCCCGGCACTGCTCTCCCGGCCTGTCCCGGCGCGAGGCCGCGCGCCGCGCCTTCTCCTTGTTCAACGATTCTGCCATCTGCGTGCCTCCCACCGTCGCCCGCGCGGGGCGCTCAAAAACAGCTCCATCGGGCCTCGAAGCGCGCCGCGTAGTTCGCCCCGAGGTCGCTGTCCCACAGGCCGTGGGACTCGGCGGCCACCTCGATGTCCCAGGCGTTCATGTAGCCGTGCTCATCGTAGGCCCACAGAAAGAGATCCTCCTCGACCGCGGTCGGCTCATTGCAGACCCAGGTGCCGCTCGAGCTCGGCGGGAGCGGCGCGCCGCCGCCGAGGCGCAGGCCCGCCTCGTCGGGCGGCGGCGAGCACCACGCGCAGTCGCGGGGCGCGTTGCTGGCGAGGACGTAGGCGTCGCCGTGCGCGCCCGCGCTCGCCGGGAGGAAGGCGTCGCTGCCGTTCAGGCGGACGTAGAGGTTGATCTCGTGATCCGGGTAATAGGCGCGCAGGTAGCCGCGATAGGCCACGGTGAGCTTCGCGGCGTCGCTCCGCACCGGATCCTGGATGAGCTCGAACGGGCCGGTGTGCACCGTCGCCGTGGGCCCGCAGTAATCGTAGCTGGGCGGGTAGTTCGAGGCGGCGGCCTCGCGGGGGACGGCGGACAGCGCGAGCGAGAGCGGGAGAGCAGCGGCGAGCGTCTTGCGGAACATGCGTGGACCTCCGAGGCGTGTCGGCGCCGGGGCGGCGCGCAGCGCGGTCGCGCGGGCCCGGCCAAGGGGGCTACCAGCTCCACCCACGCCGGTCAACGCGGCCCGGGCAGATGACCGCCGTCGCCATCGAGCTCGTCGGCGGCCGGCTGCTGAGGGCAAAGGCGCGTCGGCGAGCTCCTGTCCACCTGGCCGAGCTCTGGCGCCTCGCAGCCGCTTGAAGACTCGGCCACCGAGCGCTGGCGGCGCCGCATCATGTCACTGCCAGGCGCCATCGCATCGGGTAGGGTCTTCCTGTCTTGGACGTGTCCACACCCCCGAATCGGCGAGCGAGCCATTCACACCGCTCGCCTCCGAACCCGTGTCGCCGTGGGTCCCGTCGGCGGCTTCGGCTTGGTGCCGCCGGGCACCCTTGCGTGGGCCGCGGGACCACCCGGGTGACGCTCTTGCGTGTTCTCGACAGTTGCAGCCCGGCGCTCTGCAGCCTCGGCGGCGAACTGCGCGGCACGTTGGGCCTGGTCCTTGTCGAGGCAGCACTTCTTGTACTTCTGGCCCGAGCCACAGTGGCACGGGTCGTTTCTTCCCAGCTTCATGGCGATCTCCCGACGCGCGCGACGCTGCGCGGAAGGCCTCGGCGGCCTCACCGAAGGGGCTCGCGTGGGCGTGCCAGCGTCGCGCGCGCAACGTCACGCCCGTCGCGAGCGCAGCGCTACGGTGGCGTCAGGCCCACGAGGGGAGCGCCCGAGCGTGCCGGCGGATGCGACGAATCTGCCGGCGCGCGGTGCGCGCTCCCTTGCTGCAGGCTGATTCCCGTCGCCATCGCCGCCGAGTGTACGGCATGGCTGGACAGTGATCAAGAACCACTGGACGTAGGGTCCTGTGCTCGGGACCTCTTCTCGGGGCCTGCCATCGTCTCGCGGATCGTTCGCCGGGGTACGCGCGAGGCACTCCGTGGCGAGTGGTCGAAGGCAACGGCAGAGTCGCTCACTCCGGTGAGCGCCGACCCATGACGGCGACGAGGAGCGCGCTGCCCAGCAGCTCTCCCGTCACCGGTCGGAGCCAGGCGGGGCTGCGCATGCGCTACGCCAGCGCCGTGGGGTCGAGGTTCTCCGGCTTCGCGGCGAGCTCGTCCGGCGTGAGCCGGGCGTAGATATCGACGAGGTTGCCGTCAGGGTCCTCGAGCCAATGGCCCCTCGGGGAGGTCGAGCAGCGCGTCGAGCACCTCGAGCCTCGCCAGGATCTGGTCCCGTGCGGTCCGGAACCGTGTCAGCATCTCCTCGCGCGGGATCGACGGATCCTTGCTCGCCGGATCCTGAATGGGCCAGTGCAGCCGGCGCGCCTTGCCGAGGAAGACCGGGCAGACCTCCTCGGCGCAGAGGGTGATGACCGTGCCCACGGTGGCGGCGTCGATCGTCTGCACGGACTTCGAGTGGTGCGTCGTCAGTTCGACCCCGACCTCGCGCATCACCTCGATCGCGTACGGGTTCACCTTCGACGGCTCACTCCCCGCGCTCTGCACGGCGATGCGCGAGCCGAAGAGCTTGCGAGCAAGGCCCTCGGCCATCTGGCTGCGTGCCGAATTGGCGACGCAGAGAAAAAGGATCGTCTTGCCGGTGCTCATCGTGGTCAGGCCTTGCTCTCGGGAGTGCTCGGGCCGGCGCATGCGGGCGGCGCGACCTCGAGCGGGGTGTCGGGGAAGAAGCGCCGCTGCGCCCACAGGGCGACGTTCACGAGGCCGATGAGGACGGGCACCTCGACGAGAGGACCGATGACCGCCGCGAACGCCGCGCCGCTGTGAATGCCGAAGCTCGCGATCGCGACAGCGATGGCCAGCTCGAAGTTGTTCGACGCAGCCGTGAACGAGAGCGTCGCCGACTGCTTGTAGTCCGCGCCGACGCGCTTGCTCATGAAGAACGACACCGCGAACATCAGCACGAAGTAGATGAGCAGCGGCGCCGCGATGCGAAGGACGTCGAGCGGCAGCTGCACGAGGGTCTCGCCCTTCAGCGAGAACATCACCACGATGGTGAACAGCAGGGAGACGAGCGTGATGGGGCCGATGCGAGGCACGAACGCCTCCTCGTACCAGTCACGCCCCTTCGCGCGCACGAGCGCCCGTCGCGTGAGGAACCCGGCGGCGAAGGGCACCCCGAGGTAGATGGCCACGCTCGTCGCGATCTCGCCGATGCTGATGTTCACGACGGCTCCCTCGAGTCCGAGCCAGGTCGGCAGGAGCGTGGCGAAGAAGTACGCGTAGACCGAGAAGAACAGGACCTGGAAGATCGAGTTGAAGGCCACGAGCCCGGCGCAGTACTCGGTGTCGCCCTTGGCGAGATCGTTCCAGACGATGACCATCGCGATGCAGCGCGCGAGCCCGATGAGGATGAGGCCGAGCATGTACTCGGGCTCGTCGCGCAGGAACACCACCGCGAGCCCGAACATCAGCAGCGGGCCAATGATCCAGTTCTGGACCAGCGACAGAGTGAGCACCCGCTTGTTGCGGAAGACCTTGCCGAGCTCCTCGTAGCGGACCTTGGCGAGCGGCGGGTACATCATCAGGATCAGCCCGGCCGCGATGGGAATCGACGTCGTGCCGACGCTCATGTTGTTGAGCGCAGTCGTGAAGCCGGGCGCGAGGAAGCCGAGGGCGACGCCCAGGCCCATCGCGAGGAAGATCCAGAGCGTCAGGTAGCGGTCGAGGAAGGAGAGCTTGCCGAGCAGGCCGGCGTTCGCGTGGGTCATGCGAGTTCAGTTCCTTGTGGTCGTGCGAGGCGTGCGTACCCGACTGCGCTGTCATGGCGCTGCCTCCGCTCTCACCTGGCCGGGCTCAGCGAAGAGAGCGAGCCGGGCCTGTGACGCCGGTGGAACAGCACATGGCGGGGTCGAGCACGCGGAGGGTCACGGACATGGGAACTTCATTTCGTTCATCGTCGATAAACGATAAGTTGGACGTACGACGGCCATCAGAGCCCCCCGACGAGGGCCTTCAGACGCCGGAGCGCCCGGGGCTCGATGCAGTAACAGACGCGGGGGCCGTCGACGTCACCGCGGATGAGGCCGGCCTCCTTGAGCACCTTCAGGTGCTGCGAGACCGTCGACTGCGCGAGCGGCAGCTCGTCCACGATGTCGCCGCAGACGCACGCGTTCTTCCGGATCAGGATACGCACGATCTTCACGCGCGCCGGGTGTCCGAGCGCCTTCGACAGGCTGGCCAGCTCCTCGTCGGCCTCGTCGCCCTCGATCGGCCGGAGGTCTACCTGCTCGTTCGCAGGCGGACAGCAGCGGTCGGCCGCCTCTGGCGTCGTTCTCATCGTAAGGTGACGATAGGAGAGGATGCACCCTCTGTCAATCGGCGGATTTCTCCCCTGGTCGTCGCCGTGAGGCGCTCGGGCGTCGCGTCGAGGAGGGGACGGCCCGGCGCGCGGTGGCCTCAGGCGAGGTCAGGCGGCGCGAAGCGGAGCGCGACGGGGCGCAGCCCGAGCGCGACGTGCACGAGCCCCGTCCGTGAGCAGCTCGCGACGACTGGCGCCCCCGAAGGCGGCCGGTTGGGCCCGCGTTGGGCCACACCTCGCTTCACGGCCTGCCGGGGAGCTCACATCGCCCATCGATTCGACGGGAGGCCCGTTCACCGGCGCGCCGTGTCCCACTCGGGGCTGCTCAGGAAGTACGTATCGTAGAGCTCCTGCACGTCGCGCAAGGTCTCGGGCGGCTCCTCGCCTTGCGCGATGCGCGTGAGCTTGCGGAAGTACTCGTAGCGCTCGACCCCTGGCGTGATGACGATCAAGAGCTCCGCGCTCTTGCCGCGCGCGGCCGCGAAGGCGTGGGCGACCCGGGGCGGGACCACGAGGAGATCGCCCCTCTCGGCCGTCACG
>JAICEP010000455.1 GCA_025924095.1 Sorangium sp. | reverse complement strand
GGCGATGTCGGCACCGAGGGTGAGCCCGATGAACCGATCCTCGCCCTCCCTCAGATCGGGCCACTCGACCTTGTAGACCCCATCGCTGCCCGGGTTGGGCAACCTCGGCTCAGATCGCGCCTGCTCCGGAGGCGGGGCCGCGGCGCACGCGGAGAGGAGCGAGATCGCAAGCGCGCCCAGGTAGACCCTGGGCAGGTTGATTATCGACGGCATGAATACCCTCCTTGCGAGGTCTGCGGCGCGAGAGACGCGACACGGCGCCGGAAGAGTAAGGAGCAGTGCCTTCCTGGTCCCGCCATCCCGGAGCGCGTCGTCTCAGGTCGCCTGTTGTTCCGTGGAGGGGGAGTTCAAACTCCGTGCCGAGCCGGAAGTCACGGCGCGCGATCGCCGGGCGCGCCTCGCGCCGCGTGAGACGTCACGTCTCGACCTGACGTGCAGCTCAGGCCGTGGCTGCCGCGATGCTGCTGAGTCCGCGCGCGGCGCGGCGTCACGCGCGGCGCGCGGCGACCGGCAGGGTCATCCGGGCGAGGAGGGCTCCCTGGCCTCGAGCTTCGGCCAGGTGAAACGGAAGGTGGCGCCGGCGCCGACGGCGGACTCGACCCACGCGCGCGCGCCCTTGCTCTGGACGATCTTCTGCACGACCGACAGGCCGATGCCCGTGCCCTCGACCTTGTCGCGCGCCTTCAGCGTCTGGAAGATGCCCCAGATCCGGTCGTGGTACTCGGGCGCGATGCCCGAGCCGTTGTCCGAGACCGAGAACTCCCAGAACGGGCCGGCGTCCCGCGCGCTGAGCCGGACCTCCGGATCGGCGCGCCCCGCGTGCTTCAGCGCGTTGCTGATGAGGTTCAGGAACGTCTGCTGGAGCGGCGCGCGCTCGGTGACGAGGACCGGCATGTCGGGGGCGATCTCCACCCGCGTCTCCGGCGGGGGCGCGAGCAGCTCGACGATCTCCCGGAGGAGCTTGCCGACGTCGATCGCCTCGGGCTTCTCGCGGACGCGGCCCGCCCGCGAGTAGCTCAGGATCCCGTCGATGAGGTTCTCCAGCCGGTGGACGCGCCCGCGGAGCAGATCGAGCTGCTTCCGGCTCTCCGCCGTCATCTTGTCGTTCAGATCCTCCTCGATCCACTGCGAGAGGTTGGCGATGCCCCGCAGCGGCGCCTTGAGGTCGTGGCTCGTGACGTACGCGAACTGATCGAGCTCCTTGTTGCTGCGCTCCAGCGCCTGGACGAGCCGCTGGCGCTCCTCCTCGGCCCGCTTCTGATCGTCGATGTCCGTGTACGTGCCGAACCAGCGCACGATGCGGCCCGACCCGTCGCGCGCCGCGACCGCCCGGCCGATGAACCAGCGGTAGACCCCGTCGGCCCGCCGGAGCCGGCACTGGCTCTCGTACGACTCGCCCGTGCGGAGCGCCTGCCGCCACGTCTCGATCGCCGGCTCGTGCTCCTCGGGGTGGATGATCCGGCTCCAGCCCTCGCCCCCCGTGTCCTCGGCCGTCAGCCCCGTGTAGTCGTACCAGCGCTGGTTGAAGTACTCGTGATGGCCGTCCGGGCGGTTGGTCCACACGAGCTGCGGCATCGTCTCGGCGAGCAGCCGGAACTGCGCCTCGCTGTGCTTCAGCTCCTCCGCGAGCGTCTCGACCTCCTTGCGCACCGTGACCTCGCGCTCGAAGAGCAGCGCGTTGTCGACGCTGAGGGCGGCGCGCCGGGCGAGCTCCTCGGCGAACTGCACGTCCGCCTTCGTGTAGCGCCGGCCCGACTCCGCGTGCGCGAGCGTGATCGCGCCGAGGACGCGCCCGCGCGCCGCCAGCGGCACGACCAGGTACGACCGGAGGCCGAGCTGGCGCGCCATCCGGAGGTGCTCCTCGTCCCGCGCGTTCTCGACGATCAACGCGTCCGGGATGTCGTGGGCCCACTCGGTCTCGCCGGTCCGGAGCACCTTCGGCACCCCGCGGTTCGCCCCGGGATCGACCGGGTATCTCTCCTCGATCTGCCGGACGAGCGTCACCTTCTCGGGGTCGGTGTGCTGGACGGCGACGCGCTGGATGACGCCGTCCTGCGCCTGGATGTCCACCGCGCACCAGTCGGCGAGGAGCGGGACGATGAGCCGGGCGAGCTGCCCGAGCGTCACGCGGAAATCGAGCGAGGAGGAGAGGATCTCGCCCGCGCCCGCGAGCAGGCTGACGTTGGCCTCGGCGCGCTTGCGCTCGCTGATGTTGAGCACGTAAGTGAGGTTGCGCCGCTGCGTCTCGATGCGGGCGGAGCCGACGAGGACCGCCACGCGCTTGCCGTCCTTGCGGATGTACTCCTTCTCGAACTGCTTCGTGGCCCCGTGGACGCTCAGCTCGTGGACCGCGTCGCGATGCACGTGCTCGTACTCCGGGGGGGAGAGCTGCTGCCAGGTGAGCAAGCCCGCCTTGAGGTCCTCGCGGGTGTAGCCGACCATCGTGAGGAAGCAGTCGTTCGCCTCGATCACGCGCCCTTCGTAGTCGCTGAAGAGCAGGCCCATCATGCTGGTGTCCATGATGCGCCGGAACACCTCGTCGCTCGCCTGGCGCTCCAGCTGGCGGAGCGCCGCCTCCTGCCGCTTGATCTGCTCGGCCCTGCGGTGCAGCTCGACGAAGACGGCCACCTTGGCGCGGAGGATGTCGGGATTGAACGGCTTGACGACATAATCGACCGCGCCCTCGCGGTAGCCGCGATACAATCGATCTTCGTCCTCCGGCAGCCCCGAGATGAAGATAATCGGCGTGTGCCTCGCCTGATCGAGCCCCCTCACGCGAGCGGCCGTCTCGAAGCCGTCGATACCGCGCATCTTCACGTCCATGAGGATGAGCGCGAACTCCTCGCGGGTGAGGTGCTCGAGCGCCTCCTCGCCGGATTGCGCGGTGACGAGCCGCTGGCGCAGCGAATCGAGCACGGCCTCGAGGGCGAGGAGGTTCGGGCGGTGATCGTCGACGAGCAGAATGCTCGCGACGGGCTCGGAAGGCGTGGAGGGGAGGGGGGCGCCAGGCGGGAGAGGGGCCTTCTTCTCGTAAGGGCTCAGCCCTGGCCTTCTGTCGGGCATAACAATGACGGTTAACGGCGCCCGGACCGTCTGGCAAGCGAAAGCGGCGCTCGCACGGCAGCGGCGGATTCTCCAGCATCCCGGCCACCGCGTCGCACCGCGCCGCGCGGCGCCGGGCCCCGGAACGCCACGCTGAGGCGATCCGGCACGCGTGGCGAGCGGGGCGACAGGCGCCGGCGTCGCGATGCGCCGCGGCAGCCGGCCGCGCGTGGCTGGCATGGAGCCTGCTGGATGTGCCGCCGAGGGAGCACCTATGCGATTCGGACTCAAGCTGGCTTCGTTCGTCGGCGCGCTTGGCGGAGCGCTCGTGGGCGCGCTGCCGCCGTCGCCGGCGAACGCGGCCGACGGGGCGGGGCTCTACGCGCTCCCGCCGGGCCGGTCCGAGGCGTCGGTGCGCGCCGCGATCCAGGCGGCGGAGCCGCCCGCGACGTCTCGAGGGACGTTCGTGGCGCTGGTCGAGCGCACGATGGTGGCCGCCTTCGCGCCGCCTCCGGCCGAGATGCGCGTGGCGCCCCTCGTGAGCCGAGGCGGCGGCGGTGGGCTCCGCCTCGTGCTGCCCATGTGCGAAGAAGGCTGTTCGCGCTACGCGTCGCGCGGAGTGCTGCTCGTCACGCAAAGGATGGCCGACTCGCCGATGGCCTGGCTCGCTGCGGTGAGCAACCGCGGCGCGCGCTCGCCCGAGGGGCCGCCCGGCCTCGCGGCCCTGCGGGAGGAGGCCCGCAGCGCGCGCGCAAAGGTGCCTCAGGAGGAGGAGAGCGCGCTGCCCGAGTAGGCGCGCGGGCGAGGCGGCGAGCGCGCGTCCGCGGGGAACCCGCCTGTCCACCGCGACCGCCGAGCTGGCTTGAGGGGGAACAGCCGAGTCGCGACGGCGGTAGGCGGGCACCACCTTTCGGGAGAGCGGAGTCGGCGGACTCAGCAGCTCACGGTGAGACGGTGGTAGACGCGACCGCGTCGTGGAGGGCGCGAAACATCGCCGCGAGCTTCTCCGGCTGGTAGCTGGCGTTGAGCCCGCTCGGGTTCGGCAGCACCCAGAGCCTCGTCGCCTCGAGCGTCTCCGGCTGCGGGCCGGGCGCGGCGTGGGGCCTGCCGAAAGCGCTCCGGTAGGCGCCGATCCCGAGCACGGCCAGGAAGCGGGGGCGGTAGCGACGCACCTTGGCCGCGAGCCGTTGCCCCCCGGCGGCGAGCTCGTCGGTGGATAGCTCATCGGCCGATGCGGTCGCTCGCTCGACCACATTGGTGATCCCGTAACCGAGCGCCAGCAACTCGCGCTCCTCGGAGGGAGCGAGCACGCGATCGGTGAACCCGCCGGCATGCAGCGCCGGCCAGAACCGGTTGCCGGGGCGGGCGAAGTTGTGCCCGACGGCGGCCGTGTAGAGGCCCGGGTTGATGCCGCAGAAGAGGACGCGGAGGTCGGGGGCGATGACGTCCGGCACCGTCTTGCCGGCGGCGGCGAGGAGCTCTTCGCGGGTGGGCCTTCGAGGTCGGCGAGGGGTGGGCACGGCTCTCCGGGCGGGCGCAGGGCGCCGCGGGCCGCAGCTTACGACGGGGCGCGAGGGGAGAGCGCGGCTGTCGGCTGGGGGAGGCGGATCGGCTCTGGACGGGGGCGGCACAGCGGATACCGTCGTGTCTTCCCCGATGCTGGCGCGCTCGCTCGGTCTGCTCACGGCGCTCCTCGCGGCCGCCTGCGCGCTCGCGCCCGAGCCGGCCCCTGCGCGCGGCGCTGCGGGGGCCGCTCGGTCTGCGCAGGCTGCGCGTGTGTCGAGCGTGTCGGGCGCGCCGGGCGCGTGGGGCGGATTGGGCGCGGCAGGCGCGGCGCCGGCGGGGGCTCGCTATGTCCAGGGGCTCGCGTTCCAGGGGCTCGCGGACGGCGTGTTCCGCGTGACCCACGGCGGACCGGACGCGGCCGTCGTGGACCGCGTCGTCGCGGCCGGCGCGCGCCTCGAGCTCGGCGGGGGCGGGCGCGTCGTCGCGGCGGCGTGGGAGCCCGATCTGTGGGCGTCCGGCGATCCCGTCGTCGGGTCGCTCGCGGTCGCGCCCCACCTCGGCGGGGGCTTCCTGCACTGGACCCGGCGCAGGGCGTTCCGGTCGCGCGGCTTCACGGGGCCGCTCGCGGAGGTGGCGATCGGCGGCGGCGCCCGCGCCGTGCGGGGCGCCCGGAACGGCCTGCACGGCGTCGTGATCTTCACGGAGCAGGGGCCGCGGGCGCTCCTGCCGGGCGAGGATCGCGGCCGGGCGCTCGATTCGCCGGCGATCCACGATCTCGCCGCGCTGGACGCGGCGCGCGCGGCGCGCCTCGACGTCTTCGGCCGCGCGGCGACGACCGTGGACGGCGGCAGGACATGGAGCGATGTCGGCCGGCGGATCGGCCTCGCCTCGCGCGGCCTCGTCGTCGCGCCGGACGCGCTCTGGCTCGGCACGACGCTCGGGCGCGTGGCCGTGCAGCCGGACGGCTCGCTCGGGCGCCCCGACGGCGATCTCCGCGCGATGTCGCCGGGCGGCTCGTTCCAGCTGCTCTTCGCGGACCCCCGGGCCGGCGAGCGCGGGGGGCTGGCCCTCGAGGAGCGCGCGCCGCTCGCGCCGCTCGAGGCGGCCGTCTCCGCCGGCGCGCTCCTGCCGGACGGGACGGCGCTCGGGGTGTTCGAGGGCGGGGTCGCGCGGATCGACGCGCGCACGGGGGCGACGCGCGAGCGGGTCGCCGGCTGGTTTCCGGACGGGCTGGACTGCGCGCCGATGCGCGCGGAGGACGGGCTGCTCTTCCTGTGCGCGTGGGACGACTACGAGGGCTACGGCAGCTACGTCCTGCGCTCGGAGCGCGGCGAGGCGCCGCGGGTGGAGCGCGCCTTCAGCGACGAGGGGTTCTTCGTGGCCGACGACGGCGGCGCGCTCGGCTACGTCGGCGGCTGCTCGGCGTCTCCGCGGCTCGTGAGCGACGAGGAGCGCGATCGCCGTTACGGAGCGGTCGTGGTTTCGCCGAGGATCTGCGTGCGCCGCGGCGCGGGCGCGTGGGTGGAGCACGCGGTCGAGATCGGCGAGGCGGAGGCGCTGGTCGGCTGGGCGCCGCGCCGGGACGGGAGCGCTGTCGCGCTGCTGCAGGGCGAGCGCGACGCGCTGCCGGCGCCGGTCGGCGCGCCGCTGGGCCGCGACGAGGGGGGCGTGCGGGTCGTGCAGCTGCGTGGACATCTCCCCGGCTGGTACTGGACGCCGCCTCCGCGGGACGGGGCGCGGGTGCTCGTCGACCGGCGCTTCCGTGCGCGCGAGGACGGCGGGGTCGACGGGTGGCTGTCGTCGGTCGAGTGGCCCAATCCCGTCAGGCAAGCGAGCCTGGGCGTCTCGATCGCGGCGGACGGGGCGATCGAGACGCACGCCTTGCCGCAGGATCCGGCGGGGATGGTGGTGACCGGCGATCACGGCGTGCTCGTCACGCGCGGCGCGGAGCTCCACGAGACGCTCGATCACGGCCGGACGTGGCGCGCCGCGGGGCGTTCGCCGGTGCCACCGTCGTCGTTCCAGGGCGCGTGCTCCGCGCTCGGCTGCGCGCTGGCCGGCGTGGTGGTGCGGCTCGGCTGGGGCGCGGGCGAGCTGTCGCCGGACGTCGCCCCCGCGCCGGGCCCGGGCTGCGGGCTTGCGGAGGCGAGCGGGGCGGGCGCAGGCGCAGGCGCGGCGG
>JAICEP010000454.1 GCA_025924095.1 Sorangium sp. | reverse complement strand
TCCAACCCTCCGCTTAACAGGCGGACGCTCTACCATTGAGCTACACCGGAACATGGAGGCGCAGCGCGCCCCCATCTACATTGTACATCCTGGTTGTCACAGAACGAGCGACCCCTCCGCAGAGGGATCCACGAGCGCGCATCGACGATCTCTGCGCTCTCACGCCGCGCTCGCCGGCATTTCACGCCGAGCGGTGCGCCGGGTGGACCCGAGAGGAATCGAACCTCCAGCCGTCCGCTTAAGAAGCGGCTGCTCTATCCATTTGAGCTACGGGTCCGCACGGAGGGCGCACCTCCGCATCGCCTGCCACGCCGGCAGGCCATCCTCCTCTGAAGAGCTCGAACCTCCACGTCGAAAGAGCGGATGATCTACAGCCGCTCTGGCCATCCCTCGCCCGGAGCGGGCGTACACGAATCCCGATCGCGCCCCCGCGAGCGCGCGCCATGTCCCCCGAACGTCATTCGTTATCGATTCGAATGCCTCCAGCGCATTCTCTACCGCGCCTCCTTTCCATGGGCGCAATTCCCCCACGGCGCGCGACGACCTCGCACGCCTTGCAAGCAAGACAATCCCTCTCCTCAACGAGCCTGCAGCCCGCACCCCACAGCGGCCCCGAAGCCCACAACGGAGCCACGGCCCACAACGGGCCTGCAGCCCACAACGGGCATCCAGCTCACGAGCCCCAAAACGCCGAAGGCCGCCTGGGTTTCCCGAGGCGGCCTTCGCGAACGTCGTGGATCGACGCGTGCTTAGCTGCCTCTAGGCGCTATTCTCCGGGTTACCGAGCTTCCGCGACGGGCGGAGGCCGCAGGAGTGTCCGGGGTCGTGCGCCAAGGAATCGCCACCCAGCAGATGCTCCCATGCCACGATCGCTTCAGGCGTTCCCACCTTTGGCTGGCTGGCGATGCTCTGCATGTTGTCGCGGCGGCTGAACATAACGAATCCTTCTTGTGCCGAATGAGTACTCCCCTCGGACGGGCTGTGCAACCGAAAAGTTCCTCGAGTCGATTCATTTTTTTCGCCGCCGTCGATACCTGGGCTCTCCGGGATCCGACGCGGGTCAGCGCGCGGGTCAGCGCAATCGGGGAATCCCGCGGTTTTCCGGAGGTTTGCCCGGCATATGCCGAGGGCGGCGGCGGGCCCGATCACCAGGCGTCATGGGACGGCGGCGGCGGAACGTGGCTGCGCGGAGAACGCCTCGTGCCTTATCGGGCGCCGGCCTCGATCCGGACGAAGCGTCCGGAAGACCGGAGCGCGCTCGAGGCCATGAGCCCTCTCCGACTCGGCGCCTCGCACGCGCCCCGTCACGTCGCTACAGCGCGCGACAGGGTACTACAGGGCGCCGGCGCGCTCCGCGGCCGCCTCGGCGGAGCGCACGGCCGCGTCGATCCCGGAGCCGTGGAACGCCGAGCCGGCGAGGAGCACGCCGCTGCCGGCGAGCGCCTGCTCGGTCTCCCGGACCCGCGCCGCGTGGGCGGGCGTGGAGACCGGGAGCGCGCTCGACCAGCGCGAGACCCACGCGCGCTCGGAGGACCCGCGCACGGGCAGCACGCGCGCGAGCGAGGCCTCGGCGCGGGCCGCCCACGCGTCGTCGTTCATCTGCTCGAGATCCGCCGGCTCGGGGCGGAAGAAGAGGCGAAGCGCGACATGGCCGGCGGGGGCGCGATCGGCGAACTTCGAGGTCGTGAACGTGCACGCGCGGAAGCCGTGCGCCTGGTGCCCCGCGGCGACGACGAAGCCGGTGCCGTCGAGCGGGTGCTCGATCGCGGCGCGCGGGTAGGCCAGCGACACGGTCACGCTGGAGAGCGTCTCGGCGCCGCGGAGCGCTCGCGCCGGCTCGCCGAGCAGCGCGGCCGCACCGGCGGCGTGGGTCGCGAGCACCACGACGTCGGCGTCGATCTCGGCCCCGCCGGCGAGCGCGAGCCGCAAGCCGCCGGCCGCCCGCTCCAGCGAGACGGCCGCGGCGGAGGTGCGCACGTCGACGCGCTCGTCGCTCGCGAGCGCGCGCGCGAGCGTCTCGGTCAGCTGCGCCATCCCGAGGCGAAAGGTCCGGATCCCCTTGCCGAGCTCGTCTCGCGGCACCTGGAAGCCGAGGAACGCCGCCGCCTCGCCCGGCGCGAGCTCCCGCAGCGCGGCGCCGTCGAAGCCGAACGACCTGTGCGTCTCCTGACCGACGAGATCGCCGGCGATGCCGAGCGCGTCCGCCAGCGCGGGGACCGCCTCGCTCCGCGCGATGAACCCCTCGGCGCCGTGCTCCACCACGAAGCCAGAGGTCCGCTCGGTCCAGAGCTGCCCGCCGATCCGCGGCGCCGCCTCGACGAGCGTCACCCGGTCGCCCGCCGCCGCTCGCCTGAACGCGACGATGCACCCGGCCAGACCGCCTCCGACGATGGCGATGCGTCGCATCGCCCCCCTATACCACGACGCGGCGCCACGAGAGGCACGCTCGGCCACGACCCCATGGAGGTCGATTGGCCCCGATCGCGCTCTTCAGGGCCGCTCCACAAGATGGCTGTAGTGCCCGGCGTGCCCGGCGCGGCGTCAGCCGGGCCAGCCTCATCGCCGACCCGTTCCCCCTCCGTGCCGGCGCGCGATCGGCCGCGCCGCTCTCCTCGACGGTCCGCTCACCGTCGGTGTTCGCCGGCGCCTCAGCCGAGCTGCGACAGGAACTTCCTGAGCTGCTGCGCTTCCACCATCGTCATCACCGGGACGAGCCAGGCCTCGAGCGAGGTGGTGTCGCGAAACGCCTTTCGGCTCGAGTTGTGCGCGTCCCGGATGAGCCGCTCGACCTGGAGACCCAGGATCGCGTTCGCCACCGGCAGCAGGTAGGCCGTCCGATGCACCGTCGCGTTCTGGACGCGCATCATCTCCAGGAACTTCTCGGCGCTCTCGGGCGCGAGCACGTCGACCTGGAGCAGCTCGATGCACACCACAGCCCCGTGCCGGTTCTGGGTCACGATGCCCTGGATCCTGGCGATGCACGCGTCGACCTCACCAGCCGGGAGCGGTGAGGCGAGCCTCACCTCGATGAGACGACCGGCTCTGTTGTCAACGGAGTACATGAGCGAAATTAAACGTACCGTAGACGTCCGAGCCCGAGCGCGTCAATGAACGGCGAATTCGTGCGGTACGGCCCCGTACGCGCGCCCACGCCAATGGCGCTTTGTCTGCGGCCGCCTCCAGAGGACAAAACCGCCCGAGGCGGCGCTCACGCGTCGGGCGCTCACGCGTCGGACGAGAAGATCACCTTCCCGGGGCGCGCCTCTTCCTCGGAGGCCGCCTCCCGCTCGGCCTCGATGGCCTTCGCCTCGGTCTCCAGATCGGGGAACCGGTACCGGATCCCCTCGCCCGCCTCGAGATCCACGTCGCCCCCGAGCGCGACCACCTCGCGGGTGATCTCCTCCGAGCGCGGCGCCTCCCCCGCCGCGTCCTGCCAGGCCCGCTGGAGCACGGCCTCCGTGATCGGCTCCCGGCCCTGCCTGGCGCCGATGCGGGTGAGGATCGCCTGCAGCACCGCCCGCCGGGCGTTCCGCCGGGCGAGCCGCCGCCGCTTCAGCGGGCGCAGGAGCGCGCGGCCGAGCGGCAGCGCGAAGAGCGCGAGCGAGAAGACGAGCGGCACCACCCCGAGGGCCACCGCCGTCCCCGTGGCGGGCAGCTCCGCCATCGGCACCCCGCGGGCCAGGAGCCCGAGGTTGTCCAGCGTGAGGTTCGCCCCGAGGGCGTAGAGGCTCATCAGCAGGTTGAACCCGTTGAGCGCCACGATGAGCGCGTTCGCCCCCGGGCCGTTCCCGGTGAGCGGCGGCAGCTCCTCACGCTTCGCCCAGACGGGCGCCGGCGCCCGCGACGGCGCCTCGACCGCCGTCCGCCGGATCGCCTCGAACCGGTAGACGATGCCCCCCTCCTCCGACACGTCGACCGTGCCGTCGTAGTCGAGCATCAGCCGCGCCATCAGCGGGTCCGCCTCGTCGCGCGACAGCCCCGTCACGCGCATCACGTCGGCGAGCCCGATCCGGCCCCGCTGCGCGCGGATCTCGGCCAGGATGAGCTTCTCGTTCTCCAGCGGATCGGGCGGCGCCGGCGTCGGTCCGAAGAAGAACCGGTTCACCTTCTCGTAGAACGGCGTCTCGTCCCGGCGCTGCCCGAACGCCCCGCGGCGGCCGTGCGACGAGGACCACGGCGGATCGGCCGTCCACACGAACGGCGAGAACGGGTGGAACGTCCAGAAGATCGCGTCGAAGATCATCCGGAAGAGGAAGTAGCCCGCGAACGATCCGGAGAAGCTGCCGTGATCGCGCGAGTCGCTGCTCGATCGGGCGAACAGCTGGGCGAGCAGGATCCCGACGAAGATCACGACGTACGCGATCAGCACGATCGCGATCCACGCGCGCACGACGAAGCGGGCCACGCCGGCGGCGCCGCGGAGGACGGCCCCGAGCGCGCGCTCGATCCGCGTGCGGGTCACCCACGGCTTGGTGAAGCCGTGCGGGAAGCGGAAGAGCAGCTCGCCTTCGGACGTCGCCTTGAGGTGCCCGCGGTACTCGCTGACGAGCAGGTGCAGGCCGCTCTCGGCGTCGCGCAGCGGCAGGCCGCTCCTGGCCGAGGCGTCGGCGAGCGTCAGATCGCCGGTGTGCCCGCGCAGGGCGGACTCCAGGACGCCGGCGGCGCGGCGGGCCTCCATCAGCTTTGGAGATTTCAGCGTCAACGGTCGCTCGCCCTCGTTCCGCGGCGGCGCAGCCGCCCTCGCTCGCGGCACCGCCGCGACCGCTGGCACGGCGTCGCCGCGCTCGTTTCCGGAGGCACAACTTCCCCCGTGCTGACCTACATGGTGACGCGCAGGGTTCCGCGCAAAGGTCGCGACGATTTTTTTCGCGCGCCATCCGCCCGCGTTCGCGGCGGCCGCCGTCGCGTCAGCCGCCCGCGGTCGCGGCGGCCGGGGGCGGGAGCGATCTCGGCGTGGCGTCGACCATCCGCACATCGAGGCCGAGCGCGTCGCGCAGCATCCCCGCCTTCGCGACGACCGTCCACTCCTCGAGCGCTCGGTCCTCCGCGCCCTGCACCTCGAGCACCAGCGTGTCGTCCTCGATGCGGCCGCTCACGTCCACGACCTTGGCCCGATGCTCGCGATCGAGCGCGTCGGCGATGCGGAGGATCGACGCCATCGTCTTGACCTTGGCGCGCCCGTCGCGCGAGAGCGCGCGGAAGTTGTCGTGGTCCATGCTGGGCGGCGACTTCCTGTGGTAGCGCGCGATGTTCGCGACGATCGCGCGCTCCTCCGGGGTCAGGCCCATGAGGTCGCTGTGGGCGATGATGTAATAGCTGTGCTTGTGGTGCCCCTCGTAGCGGACGAAGTCGCCGATGTCGTGGAGCAGGGCCGCCGCGCGCAGGAGGATCCGGTCGCGCTGGCCGAGGCGGTGGCGCGGCGCGAGGTCGTCGAAGAGCCGCTCGGCGAAGCGGGCCACGAGCGCGCCGTGCTGCTCGTCGAAGTGGTAGCGGCGGCCGAGCCGGGTGCAGGCGTCGCTGACGGCGGCGGCCTCACCGCGGAAGTCGGGCCCGAGGAAGTGCGCGTGGGCGAGGTCGACGAGCACGCCCTCCTTCAGCCCGACGCCGGGCGCGACGATGAGCGGCTGCGCGAACGTCCGGACGATGCGGGTCAGGATCGTCGCGGCGGGGACGATGGTGTCGGCGCGGTCCGGGCGCAGGCCGTAGACCTGCGCGCGCTCCTCGGGCGTCTTCGACGCCAGGTCGTCGAGCAGGCGCGACATCGCGGCCACGTCGATCGCCCGCCCCTCCACGGGCGCGCCCGGCATGGGGCAGAGGTCCGCGAGCGTCTCGATGTTGCCGCCCGTACCGACGAGCAGATCGACCCCCGAGCCCGAGCCCTCGCCGAGCAGCTCCACGATCTCGCGCGTGGCGTCGGCCATGACGCGGTCGACGTACTCCTCGACGAGCCGCCGGTGCCCCGCGTCGACCGGGCGGCGATCCTCGAGGAAGGCCTCGACCATCCGCACCGTCCCCACGGGGAGCGAGCGCGAGAAGACCGCCCCGCGGCCGCGCAGCAGCGTGAGCTCGGTGGAGCCGCCGCCGATGTCGATCAGCAGCGCGGTCCGCTCGCCGAGCGGGACGCGCTCGCAGACGGCGAGCTGGACGAGGCGCGCCTCCTCGACGCCCTCGATGACCTCGACGTGGACGCCGGCCTCACGCGCGGCGCGCTCGACGAAGAGGTCGCCGTTCTGGGCCTCGCGCGCGGCGCTCGTCGCCACGGCGCGGTAGCGGTCGACCTTGGCCGCCTCCATCGCCGTACGGAAGCGCCGAAGCGCCTCGCAGGCGGCGCCGATCACCCCCGACTCGAGCCGGCCCTTCGTGAACACGTCGTGCCCGAGGCGCACGGGCGCGCGATCCGCGTGGACGTCGCGGAACGGGTGGAAGCGCGGCGCGTCATGCGCCCCGGCCGGGCCCCCGGCGAGCGCCGGCTCCCGGCCGGCGCCGAACGCCCCGAGCGCTGGAGGATCGACGTCGACGATGCGCAGCCGGATGGCGTTGGATCCAATATCGATCGCAGCGAGCCGCGCCATGTCGGGAGAAGTAGCGAAGCTCCGGGCTGTTGGCTACTCTCATGCCGCTCATGTGGAGGAAGCTTCAACGCGGGTCGGGGGCCCACCATCTCGGTCCCCTTCAGCATCGGTCTTCAGAGCGCGCGCTCGCGCCCGGGTCTGCCCGGGGCGCGCCCCGTC
>JAICEP010000453.1 GCA_025924095.1 Sorangium sp. | reverse complement strand
CGAGCGCTGCGGGGGCTGGCGGCGCAGGCGGCGTGGGGGCCGGGGGCGGCTCTCCGGCGAGCGCCGGCCTGTGCACGCGCAAGCTGCCTGTCAGCGCGAGCTGCACCGACGACGAGCAGTGCGCATCCGCGCACTGCGTCGACGGAGTCTGCTGCGACAGCACATGCGGAGCCCCCTGTCAGGCCTGCGACATCGCGAGCTCGCTTGGCAAGTGCACGTCGGTCGGAACGGACGAGCGACGAGAGGCCCCGCACCCCAACGCCGGCGCTGACGGAGCCCCGCGGCGCGAGGGCTGCATCGGTGACGAGAGCTGTCGCGGCTACTGCGGCGGGAACGCCGACGGATCGTGCAAGTTCCCCCAGCGCGATGAGGCCCTGAAGGAGGGCGAATGCACGTGTGCTGGCGGCGACTGCGCCGTCGGCGCTGGCACCCAGGCGCGCTTCCTCTGCGACGGCAAGGGTAGCTACACGACCGAGACCTCGTCGTGCCGCGGTTTCCGCTGCGCCGAGGACGGCACGGCGTGCCGGACGACCTGCACGTCGGACGCGGAGTGCATCCTCGACTTCATCTGCCAGGAGGGCGCCTGCGCCGATCTGCGCGAGACCGGCCCGAGCTGCGACGGCGATCGCACGCTCCGCACTGCGGACGCGGCGGATCCAGACTGTTCCCCCTACCGCTGCCCTTCCGGCGCCGGCGATTGCTTGAAGCAGTGCAGGTCGACGGACGACTGCGTCTCCCCGTCGGTGTGCAGCCTGGCCGGCGAGTGCGTTGCTCCGCTCTCGCCCCCCGGTGTCCCGTCCTGCTCCTGCCGGGTTCCGGGCGCGGCGGACCTGGGCGAGCGAGGCGCCGGCTCTCCGCTGCTGGCCTTGCTTGCCGGGCTCGGCGTCGCTGCGGCTGCGCGCCGGCGTCGCCGCTGAGCCCGCTGCGAATCCCGGCGACCACGGGAAGGGCGCGAGGCCCGGCGGCATCGCGCCCTGCGGCTCGCCGGGGCTGGGCGGCGCAGCCTCGCACGGGGGGGTCACCGCCGCGCGCTGCGGGGGGGCGCGCTTACGGCGGCGCGATGTCCTTGCAGCAGCGGAATCCAAGGTGGTAGTTCGCGTGGCTGCCTTTGCTCATGAGCCGCGTCGCGTGCCAGTCGGGCGCGCGAAAGCGGCAGTCGTCGGCGTGGACCTCCATCGACGAGAACGCGAACCAGCTGCCCTTCATCTCGGTGAAGCCCCGATCGCCGCGCCGCGCGAGCTCCCCGGGCAGGATGGGCAGGCTCATGTGCTCGGCCACGTTGCCGTGCAGATCGAAGACCCCGAGGCTGCTCCGGCACGCGGGGAAGGCGCCGGTCGGATACGTGTTGGAGCCGCAGCGGTCCCACCCGCCGCCCGGGCATCCCGGCGTGCGGGAGCTCGCCGTGCCGCAGAGCGCGTGGTTCTTCTCGGGACCGTAGCTCCACACCTTCTCGCGCAGGAGGTTGTGATGCCAGCTCGCCTCGCTCCGGGGCCTCTCCCACTCGTACTCGACGTCGGGCTCCCTCAGGGCGCCGGCGCACGCCCCCTCCCACTCGTGCGCATCGCAGATCCGCTCTCCGATCGCCCTGCACAGGAGCGCCGCTTCGCGCGCCCGGACGTGCACCACGGGGTACTCGCAGGGGATGTTCGGGAACTCGAGCTGATCGATGCAGGCAGGGGCGTTCTCCGCCGTCTGCCCGCGCGTGGGGTCGAAGAGCGGCACCATCCCCGGCGCGCCGCAGGCCGGCTCGCGCGCCCGCTCGACGCCCGCGATCTCCCGGATGCGGCGGCACTCCGAGCGCGACATCGGGTGGCGCGTGAGCGCGGGGTTGCCCTGGCCGAGCACCGGCGACGCTGCGAAGATCGCCTCGACCTGCCGCATCGCCTCGTCGGAGAGCGCGAGCTCGCGCCGCATCCGCGCGAAGAGCCGGGCGCGCTGCTCGTCGAGCGTGGCAGGCGCGATGTCCTCGTCCTCCATGGTGGGCGCCACGCGCTCCGCCGGCGCGGCCGACGCGGCGGGCGGGCGCTCCGGTAGCGCGCCTGCGAGGAGCGGCGCTGCGGCGCGCGCCGCCGGCGCTCTCGACAGGCGCGCGCGTGCCCCGGTCCACACGGCGGCGGCTGCGCCGGTCCCCACGGCGGCGGCGGCGCCGGTCCACACGGCGACGCCCGCGACGAGCGCGCCCGCGGCAACGAGGGCCGCTATCTTTCCGCGGGCGCGCCCGCGCCCGCGCGCGGGTTCCCTGTCGGCGCGCACGCCCGTCGAGAGCGCCGGCGGCGGCTCGCTCGGCGCGGGCGGTCGCGGCGCGGAGGCCGGATCGTTCGGCGTCTCGGGGCAGGACATCGGCGTGCGACCTCGCGCTTACTGCTACGGACATCCATCGATTTCGGCAACTTTCACAGCGCGCGCGATCGTCTGCCGACCCGAGCGGCGCCTTGACGGTCCTGCCCGGGGCACGTCAAATGGGGCCATCGTGCGAAGGGCGGCCCTCCGAATTCTCTACCTGGCGCTCCTTCCGGCGCTCGTCCTGTTCGCGCTGATCGTCGCCCCCGCCGTGGTCGTCTCGCGCATCGCGAGCCGCGCCCGCGTGTGGCGGCCCGAGACGTGGAAGAAGATCTCCTACGGGAGCCGGTACTTCGGATCGTCGTTTCGGGGGCGGCTCGGCGAGGTCGTCGACGTCATCGACGTCGTCCGCGATCGCGTGATCCTGCTGGTTCTCCTCATCGCCGCGATCAGCCTCGCCGGCGGGCTCATCGTGCATCTCCTGGAGATCGGGGTCCCGAGCTGGGTCTCTGCGCGGCCGGACGGGCCTTTCGCCTCGTCCGTCGTCGGGTCCGATCTCGCGTGGTTCCCTGCGGGCGGCAGGCTCTCCTTCGGGGGCGGCGCGGCGCTCGTCCTGGTCGGCTGCGTCGCGCTCGCCCTGCTCGCCCTCGGGATCTCGCTCTACGCCTGGCTCGCGTTCGCCATGGGCGAGGCGATCCGCGTGATCCTGCGCTATGGCGGCGCGGCGACGCTCTTCCCCGACCCCGGGGACGCGATCCCCGGCGGGCGGCTCGTGCTCTGCCAGCTCTCCGATCTGCACCTCACGGCGAACGGCCGCGAGCCGTACGAGATCGAGGAGAGCTCGGCCGCGTGGCCCGAGGGGGTCGCTCGCCCCGACACCGCCGATCTGACAGGCCGTCTCCGGCGGCTCGTCGCGGAGATCGCGGCCATGAGGCCGCCGCTCGTCGCGCTGACCGGCGACATGACCGATCTCGGGGAAGAGGCGCAGTGGGCCGAGCTCGAGGCGGCGCTCGCCGGCATCCCGGCCTCCACGCAGGTGCTCATGGTGCCTGGCAACCATGATATCGCCATCAACATCGGCACGTCGCCCGATCCGTACCTCACGAAGCGGGCGGAGCGCGAGCAGCGCTTCATCGAGGTGCTCACCCGGGTCGAGCGCGGCCCGTTCCAGCCCCCCTTGCACATCCCGGCCCGCAAGCGCGCGCGGCGCCGGCTGCGCGCGATCGCCGGCCTGTATCCGAGGCGGCTCGATCTCGAGGGGGGTATCCGGATCTTCGGTCTCAACTCGAACCGTTACCGCTCGCGCTTCGTGGGGTCGAACGCGATCGGGCAGATCGGCGGCGGTCAGCTCCGGCGCCTGGCCCGCGCGCTCAGGCAGGGCTCCGGCCCGGTCGTCGTGCTCCTGCACCACCACGTGGCGCGCCTCGCGGGGCCGATCTCGCTCAACGACACGTTCATGATCGCGATGGATGGCCCGCGCCTGCTCGAGATGCTCGCGGCGTATCAGCAGAAGAACCCGAAGAAGAACAGCGCGCTCGTGCTGCACGGGCACAAGCACCTCGCGTTCTTCGGCCATTACCGCTCGAAGAGCGGCGGTCGCGTCAGCGTCTACGCGCACCCCTCGTCGACGCTGGGCCACGAGACGGATGGCCACCTCGACGGCATCGCCCGGTTCGCGGCCATCCGGCTGACGGACGAGGGCATCTGGCGCGTCGAGACGCACCCGCTCCGCCCCGCGCGCGCCGCGGTCGAGGCGCCGCCGGCTGCGGCAGAGGCGGCGGTGTCTTGATGTACGAGAAGCGACGGCTCAGCCCGAGCGCCTGGGTGACAGGGCAGGTCCGCGGGTGGTTTCCGTCGCGGGATCGACGGAACCGCTCGTAAGCGGCTCGTGGCCGCGACGGCGCCGCCTGGACGCAGCGGGTCAACGCGGCCGCTGCCAAGGCGTGCCTGGAACCTCGACCGTGTAACCACGCATCGCGCCGTCCGCGGTGGCCAATACGAGATCGTGGCGCATGGCCTGACAGGTCAGCATTCGGTCGAAGGGATCACGGTGCAGCGGTGGTAGCTTCGCGAGGCAGGCCACGCTCGCTTCATCGATGGCGAGGCTCTCGATGTGATGCCGCTCGCGCTGCGCCGGGATGTAGCTCTCCGGCGGCGCTGGCACCGGCAGCTTGCCGAGTTGATGCTTCACCATCGTCTCCCAGACGGATACGACGCTGAGATACACCTCGTTCTCTGTGGCACGGATGCCCTGGCGCATTGCGTCGGGCAGGCGAGCATCACCGGTGATAAACCAGAGAAAGATGTGGGTGTCGAGCAGGATCTTCATCTGCCCTCGAACGCGTCGAGCAGATCGTCGGGCAGCGCAGCATCGAAGTCGTCAGGAACGGCGAACTCGCCAGCGCAGAGGCCGAAGGGGCGAGAACCCCGTGACGGGGCGGCGACTGGCCTGATCTCTGCCACCGGCTGGTTTGACTCGATGACGACCAGGGTCTCTCCTGCCGCGACGCGGCGCAGGTATCCGCGCAAATCTTGCTGGATTTCTTCGATGCTGATCGTCGTCATCGCGAGCTCATCCCGGGCAGACGCGCGATCCACGTTTTGTGGGTAGCGGTACGCGCAGTGTACCACACCCGCGGCGTGGCTGGAGCAAGTGACGTGTCCGTCCGCCGCCGATGAGATCGGGAATGTCCGCTTGCGGCCAGGCGGGAACGGGCTCCCGACGCGGCCGGCCGTGCGCTAAGGTTCCTGCCTCATGAGCGGCATCGGCCGCCTCGTCGCGTCCGGTCCTTTCTCTGTCGAGATCGCCCGGAACTCTCCCCTGGCCCAGGCCGCCGAAGCCCATCTCGCCCTCGGCCGTCACCACCTCGGCAAGCTCGCCCTCCGGGTGAGCTGAGCTGGTGGCGTGAACGAGGGCGCCCGCGCGCCTTGCGGAGCCCGGGGAGAGCTCGGCCGATGAGGATGTAGCGCAGCGCATTCTCGGCCGCGTTCGCGATGAGGAGCGGCGCACGATCCATGGCTTCGGACAGCGTGCAGGGAGCCTCGAGGATGGACGAGTACGAGTCGATGCCGCACGCATAGTTCACGCGCGCATCCTCATCGACGGTCCCCGCCAGGGCAATGACCGGCAGCCCGAAGTGCTTGGCGCGCCTGGCCAGCTCCGCCGGCATCTTGCCGCGCGAGGTCTGGGCGTCGAGCCCGCCCTCCGCCGTGACGACGAGATCCGCGTCGCGCAGGAGGCCGTCCAGGTCCAGGTAGCGGACGAGGACATCGTAGCGAGGCAACAACGTTGCTTTCAGCAGGGCATGAAGCCCCGCGCCGAGGCCTCCGGAGGCGCCTCCTCCCGGCAGGGCTCTCACGTCCACGCCCACATCGCGCGCGACGATGGCGGCATAGCGCTCCAGCGCCGCCTCCAGCCGCGCGATCATCTCCGGCGAGGCGCCCTTCTGCGGGCCGAAGACGCGCGACACGCCGCCAGGATTGCAGAGGACGTTGCGCCAGTTGCACGCCACGTCGATCCGCACGTGGGGGATGCGGGGGTCCCTGCCCGAGAGATCGATCCGGTCGAGCTGCAGCAGCGCTCCTCCGCCCGCTCCGATCTCGATCCCCGCCGCATTCAGCAGGCGGATGCCCAGCGCCTGGGCCATGCCCGCCCCGCCGTCGTTGGTGCCGGAGTCGCCGCAACCGATGAGCAGCCGCTCCGCGCCCGCGTCGAGCGCCGCGCGGATCAGCTCGCCGACGCCGCGGGTCGTGGTGACCATCGGGTTGCGCGCGTGAGGCGGGACGAGCCGGAGCCCGGCGGCAGCGGCCATCTCGAGCACCGCGGTCCGTTGTCCGTCGCCGCCGAGGAAGCCGAAGTGCGACGCGACAGGCTGGCCCAGCGGACCGGTCACGATGGCGGGGCACAACCAGCCGCCCGTCGCCTCGACAAGCCCTCTGGAGAAGCCCTCCCCGCCGTCCGTGAGCGGCGCCTTCAGGAGGCGCGCTCCCGGCAGCGCGCGCCGGATGCCCGTCGCGATCGCCTCCGCGACCTGCTCCGCGTCGAGGCATTCCTTGAAGCCCGACGGCGCGATCAGGATGCGCAAGGGGCGCGTCATGGCACGAGCCCTGTCCAGCGCCAGTAGGTGGAATAGAGGACGACGATCAACCCCAGGTGGACCGGGAGCATGACCGCGCTGAGGAGCACGAGATCCGCAGGCCGGAACGTCTCTCCCTCGAGCCCCTGGAACATGCGGAGCGCCTTGGAGCTGACGGGGAACGTCAGGCAGTAATCGATGCCGACCGTGCTGATGAAGACCACCGCCGCGGGGTCGAGATCGGTATCGGCGGCGAGGTGCAGCAGGATGGGGCCGAGCGCCGCGGCGCGAGCGACATGCGAGGTGAGATAGAGATGGGATGTCAGCGACACCACCCCTACCGCCAGCACGACGAACAGGCGGCATCTGGCGCTCGCGAGACCAGACT
>JAICEP010000452.1 GCA_025924095.1 Sorangium sp. | reverse complement strand
GAGGCCCAGGACGCTGCTGCGCCGGAGCAGGCGGCTCCTGGCGGCGAAGCGCCGGCGGAGGCCCAGGGCGCTGCTGCGCCGGAGCAGGCGGCTCCTGGCGACGAAGCGCCGGCGGAGGCCCAGGGCGCTGCTGCGCCGGAGCAGGCGGCCTCTCGCGACGAAGCGCCGGTGGAGGTCACGGTCGCGGGAACGCGCGTGACGAGGACCGCGGGCTCGGCCCACGTGATCAAGAGTCGCCAGCTCGAGCGCTTCGAGCACGACGACCCGCACGCGGTGCTGATCAGCGTCCCAGGCGTGTACGTGAGGGGCGAAGACGGGCTGGGCCTGCGGCCGAACATCGGTGTGCGCGGCGTCAACCCCGATCGCAGCAAGAAGGTGACGCTCATGGAGGACGGCGTCCCCATCTCGCCTGCGCCGTACTCCGCGCCAGCAGCCTATTACTTTCCCCTGATCACGCGCATGTCGAACGTGCGGGTGATCAAGGGGCCAGGGGCCATCGCCTATGGCCCGCAGACCGTGGGCGGCACCGTGGACCTCATCACCCGCTCCGCCCCGTCGCTCGCCTCGGGCGCGCTCGACCTCGCCCTCGGCGAGTACGGCTACGGCAAGGCGCACGGCTATCTCGGGTCGAGCGACGGTCAGATGGACTTCCTCGTCGAGGGCGTGCACCTCCGGAGCGACGGGTTCAAGGAGCTCCCGGGCGGCGAGGACACCGGGTTCTACCGCAACGAGGTGATGCTCAAGGGCAGCTACGTCGTCGACCCGACCGCGCGCATCAAGAACGAGCTCCGCCTCAAGCTCACGTACTCGGAAGAGCTCTCGAACGAGACGTACCTCGGCATCACGGACGAGGACTTCGAGGCGAGCCCGCTCCGCCGCTACGGCGCGAGCGCGCTCGACCGGATGCGCAACCACCGCACCGCGGTCGCCCTGACGCACGTGCTCGAGCCGTCCCCGGACGTGTCGGTGACGACGACCGTCTACCGGAACGACTTCTCGCGCGCGTGGCGCAAGGTGAACGGCTTCCGCGGGGCCAACCTGTTCGACGTGCTCGCCGCCCCCGACACGCCGCAGAACGCGGTGTACTACGCCGTGCTCACCGGGCAGCTCGACAGCTCGACGCCGGGAGAGGCGCTGCTCATCGGCCCCAACGAGCGCGACTTCGCCGCCCATGGCGTGGAGACCCGCGTCCGCTGGAACACGACCACGGGGCCGGTCTCGCACCGCCTCGAGTACGGCCTGCGCCTGCACTACGATCGGGTCGAGCGCCGCCACAGCGAGAACGGGTTTCACGTGCTCGGGGGCACGCTCGTGCCGGACGGCGGCCCGACCGTCGTGACCCAGTTCAACGAGGCGTGGACCGAGGCGGCCGCGCTCCATGCGAGCGACGCGGTCACGTGGAGATCGCTCACGGTGACGCCCGGCGTCCGGATCGAGATGATGCGCTCCGCGCTCGTGGATCGCGCGGCCGGGAGCGAGCAGACGCGGCTCGCGCGGGCGCTCCTGCCCGGCGCCGGCGCCTACTACGCGCTCACCGAGGCGCTCGGGCTCCTGGCCGGCGTCTACCGCGGCTTCAGCCCGCCGGCGCCGGGGAGCGACGAGCACGTCCAGCCCGAGCTCAGCGTGAACTACGAGGGCGGCGCGCGCTTCGCCGATGGACCGCTGCGCGCGGAGCTCATCGGCTACTACAACGATTACTCGAACATCACGGATGTCTGCACGCTCTCGAGCGGCTGCCTCGACGCGGATCTCGACCGCCAGTACGACGCGGGCGAGGCCAGGATCTACGGCGTCGAAGCCTACGCCGAGCACGAGATCCCGCTCGGCCAGCTGAAGCTGCCGATCACCGTGGCCTACACGCTCACCCAGACCGAGTTTCTCACGAGCTTCACCTCGGACGACCCCATCTTCGGCCGGGTGACGAAGGGGGACGAGATGCCCTACGTGCCGCGGCACCAGGCGAGCCTGTCGGTCGGGGTCGAGCACGAGCGCGCCGGCGTCGTCGTGGGCGCAAGCTACGTGTCGGCGATGCGCGAGAAGGCCGGCGGCGAGCCCATGGCCCAGGCGCTCGCCACCGACGAGCAGCTCCTGATCGACGCGAGCGCCAGGGTGCGTGTCGTCGGGCCGATCGTGCTCTACGCGAACGCGCGGAACCTCCTCGGCTCCCAGTACATCGTGTCGCGCCGGCCCTTCGGCGCCCGGCCGAACGCGCCGCGCTGGATCCAGGTCGGGGCCAAGGCGTCGTTCTGACGCGGAGCCTGGCGTCGATCAGAGCGGCCGGAGGTGCGGCGGAGGCTCCTTCGGGCCGGGGAGGATGTAAGACGCCGGGCCGATGCCGTCGCGGACCGAGGCGAGGTCGACGCCGGGATCGATGAGGCGCGCGATGCGGCGGCCGTTGAGCGAGACGAGGGCGTCGGCGCGCACCTCCACGGGCCCGCGGCCGCGGCGCTCGAAGTCCTCCCGGATGTGGCGAGAGAGCTGCAGGATGAGGTCGGGCTGGCCCGCCATCTCGCGCTCCTGCTGGCGGGTCAGGTACTCCCGCGGGCTCACGTGCCACGTACGGCCGGTCTGCGTGTTGCGGACGATGAAGGTGACGCTCCCGTTCTTCTCGCGGACCATCACGCGCCAGGAGAAGCGCATTCCCTGCTCGTGCCAGCGCACGTTGCCGCCGTACGCCAGGAAGCGGAGCGGCAGCGCGAGCTGGATCGCGCAATACGCGGCGCCGAGCGCGAGCCCGAGCGCGCGCAGCCGTCGCGAGGGGGGCGCCGCCGGCGAGGCGGCAAGGTCGCCGGCGAGCGCGGGCCGCTCGCCGGCGCTGCCGTGGCCGCCGGCGCTGCCGTGGCCGAGGAGCGCGCGCGCCCGGGCGACGAGCCGCCTGGGCCACGCCGGGGGAAAGAACACGAGCGCGGACAGGACCATGATCACCGGGAACATCCCGATCGGGAACAGGGCGCGCGTGACGGCGTGGAACAGGATCACCGCGACGTAGGCGAAGGGACGGACCCTCCGGACGAGGAGCAGCCAGACGATGCTTGTGTCGAACAGGAACCCCGCCCAGCTCGTGAGCGGCGCGGCCCACGGGTGCGTGAAGAGCGGGCCGAGGACCGGCAGGTCGGTGCGCGAGCCGAGCCATATCCTGAGCGGCTGCGCGTGCAGGAGCCAGTCGGCGTGCGCCTTGGCGAGCCCCGCGAACGTGTAAACGACGCCGACCTGGAAGCGGAACAGGGTGAGCCACGCGGCCGGGACGGAGCGCTCGCGGCGCCGGGAGAGCCGCGCGTCGATGGACCAGGCGCGGTGCGCGGGCGACACCGCGAGCAGGAGGCCCAGCAGGCTCGCGAGGTAATAGTGGTTGAGGTACGTCGTGACGTCGATGACCTGCAGGTAGGTGAAGCCGACGACGAACAAGGGCGCCGCGACGCGGAACAGGAGGCCGAGGGCGATCGCCAGGGCGAGCGCCGCGAGCGTCCAGAACAGGGCGTGCATCCCGGCCGGCGGCAGCGGCTCGACCCAGGCGAAGCCCCAGTACTTGAAATGAAAGCTCGGCTTGACGAAGAGCTCGTCGATCCAGCCGTACGCGATGAAGCGCGCCATGCTCACGCACATCGTGAGCCCGAACAGGGCGCGGAACGCGGCGAGCCAGGCGATGTCGATCGGGCGAGCCAGCGCCCAGGCCGCGCGCGACCACGCCGCCGCGAGCCCGCGGGGGGGCACGCGGTCAGGGAGCTCAGTCGTTGTCACCTTCCGACGACTGGGGCAGCTCGAGGTTCAGCGCGCTGACGAACTCGGTCTTGAGCAGGTCCGTCAGGGCCTTCACGGCGTTGTAGACCCCCTCGACCTTCGTCCGGTCGGTCGCGAGCGCCTGCTCCATCGGGAGGTCGAGCGCGTCCACGGCCGCCTGGGCTCCCGAGAGCGCCTCCAGCATGCGATCGGCGAGATCGCCCGAGCGGATCTCGCGCAGCCAGTCGTCGAACCCGACGCCCTCGCCGCCCTCGCCGCAGCCCTGAAACAGGCGCCGGAAGCCCCTCAGGTTCGCCCGGAGGTGCGCCGTCGAGACCAGGGCAAAGCGGGACTCCAGCGCTTCCGGGCAGGTGGGCGTCACGCAGTCCGCGGTGAAGCCGAGCGGCCGCCCGAGCTTCCAGTCCTTGAGCTCCTTCTCGATATAGAACATCGCGTCGCTCACCGCGTTGAGCGCGTCCTGCTCGGTCGCGAAGACGGGGCTCCCGTGGCCGGCCTGGGTGAGCTTCTCCCGGAAGCTCCCCGCCTCGGGCGCCCAGACGCGCGCGAGCGCGCCCGCGCGGGTGAGCACGTCCGCGGCCACCGCGGCGGCATAATCGGCCTTGCGCTGCGCGAGCTCTCCGGCGCCGAGCGCCGCCCAGGTGCCGTTCGCGTTGATGGTCGAGAACTGCGAGCAGGCGTTGTCGCCGCCGCCGTGGAAGACGAGGTACTCGAACGCCGCAAGGCCGCGGGCGTTGATGAGCGACGAGGAGAAGCCCGGCTGCGCGTAGGTCCGGCTCACGATCTGCTCCTCGATCTTGCACCGGCTCACGAGGGGCCAGGCGTAGATCTGGTCCCGGAGATCCTGCCCTCCGGGCTGCGCGGAGCTCGCCGCGGGGCCGAAGCGGAAGATCTCTGCCTCCTGCCAGACCGTCATGGCGGCGAGCCAGGCGCCGCGCGCGGCGGAGGCGCTCGGCTCGCCCGGGGCGCTGGCGAGGGCCGAGGCGCTGTCGTTCAGCGCGCGCGCCTGCGCCTCGAACTCGCAGGCGCGGTTCAGCGCGCAGTCGGCGGCCGCCGAGAGCAGCTTGGCTTTGGTGAAGGGGCCTTCAGCGATGGGGACCGGGGCGCAGACGTCACCGACGCCCGGCTCGCCGCCCCCCGCGCCGCCGGTCGCGGCGCTCGTGGAGGCGCCCGTCGTGGCGCTCCCCGTCGTGGCGCTTCCCGTCGTGGCGCTCACGGCGCCGCTCCCGGTCGAAGGCGCGGGCGCGGCCCCGCCGCTGCCCGATGGCTGCGCGCCGCCGGGGCCCGCGTTCTGGCCGGTGTAGACCACCTCGTTCGGGGGAGGCTTACGACACGCGACGACCGTGGCGACGCCGGCGAGCGACAGCAGGAGCGCCGTCGGGAGGCGGCGGGCTGCGCTCCCGTTCCGGGCCCGGTTCATTCTCGGCCTCACGCTGTTCATGCAGCCTTCCTGGGATACGGGCGCTCGCCCGGGCCCCGCGGCGTCGCGGCGGTCCCAGGCTCGTTTCACGGGAGGATCGTCCGTCGCCCCCCGTCCGTCAACACGAGGCGGGGAGCGCGCTGCCTCTCGTATCGGTCGTGTCAGTCCCTCGGGGCCGGGACCGGCAGCAGGACCAGCGTCGCGTCGTCATCCTCGGGCCCATTGCCGTCGGACCGGTATCCGGCGGCCGCGATCCAGGCGCCGTTCGGCGACACCGCGACGCCGTAGAGCGAGTCATCGGAGCGCTCGAAGCTGTAGAGTCGATGTCCGCTCGGAGAGAAGCGGGTGTCCGGGGCGCCGTTCCGATCGAGCAGGGCGATCATGGCATCGACATTCCCCGTGGCGGGGGTGGCGCTCCCGACCATCACGACGCGATCGTCGGGCAGGGCGAGGAGGTTGCGCCCGCGATCGTTGTCGCCGGCCACGTCGAGCAGGAAGCCGCCGCTCACGCCCCAGGAGGCGTCGAATCCGCCGGTGGCCGTGACGCGGAAGGACACGAGATCCACAGGGCCGCTCTCCTCGGCGCGCCCGTATCCGGTGGTCACGTACTTGCCGTCCGACTGGCGGGCCGCGCCGTAGGCCTCGGCCATGCCGACCGGGAACGGCGCGAGCCTCACGACGCCGTCCGACGAGAAGGTCGTATCGGGGGTCCCGTCGTCGTTCAGCCGCAGCAGCACGATCTGGTTCCTGCCGCCCACGCTCGTGTAGCCGGAAGAGAAGATCTTGCCGTCGGGCTGCACGAACCCGTTGCGCGGGTTGTCGCCCAGGTTCAGCCCGTCGATGTCGAGCGTGTGAACCCCCTCGGTCGCAAAGGTGGTGTCCAGATCGCCGTCCGCGGTGAGCCGCACGATCGCGCGGTCTCGATCGGTGCGGCCTTCCGCCTTCTTGGAGGCGAAGAGGACCAGCTGATCGTCGATGTCGCGGTCGACGCCCCAGAGCATGTCGCCCGTGTTGCCCTCGCCGGCGCCGAGATCGTGGATGGCGATGCCGTCCGTACCGAAGGTCGTGTCGAGCGTGCCGTCGGTGTTGAACCGTACGACCGCGATATCCGCGTCGGGGGGCGTGGCGCTCGGATCGTGCTCGACATTGCCTGCGAGCACGACCTTCCCGTCCGACTGCAGGACGATGCCGCGCGCGGTCTCTGCGGTGCTGCCCGCGACCACGTTGACCTTCGCTATCCCGTTCGTGCCGAAGGTGGTGTCGAGCGAGCCATCGGTGTTGAAGCGCGCCACCACCATGTGGGTGTCGCCCTCCACGGCCACGTGTCCCGCGGCGTAGACCTTCGATTCGGCGTCGAACGCCACGGCCCAGAAGCGGTCGTCGGCGGCCTCATCGAGCGCCACGACCCCTGCGAAGCCGTCCGCCCAGGGCTCCTCACCGGTGCCGCCGCCTTCGCCCGCGCCGCCGGTGCCGCCGGTGCCGCCACCTTCGCCCGCGCCGCCGGTGCCGCCCGCGCCGCCGCCTTCGCCCGCGCCGCCGGTGCCGCCCGCGCCGCCGCCTTCGCCCGCGCCGCCGGTGCCGCCCGCGCCG
>JAICEP010000451.1 GCA_025924095.1 Sorangium sp. | reverse complement strand
TCTGGGCCCGTCTCCTGTGCGGGAGCGCTCCGCTAACGGGTGGTTCAGAGTTTGGGGGTGAGGATGTCCCGGGGGGGCGGCGGAAACGTGCTGGGGGCACGGCGGGAGAGGGACAGCAAACGGGGCCGCTTGGGGCTCGGGGATTCGATCCGAAGACCGCGGCGGTTCCGGGGAACGACGAGGGCGGGCCGCGACGCGACGAGACGGAACGGCCGGCGACCTCCTCCTTATATGAGATAGGGGTCGGCACACCCTCCTTATAAAGAGACGTCGAGGCGAGGCGACGCTGGGAGAACACGGCGCGATGCATTGAGGCGGTGGCGCGATGCATTGAGGCGGCAGCGCGGCGCGGCTTATAGAAGCGGCGGGACGACGACCGACCAACGCGAGCGCGGCGCGAGGGACAGCAAAGGCGCGGCGCGAGGGACGAAGCGCGACAGGCGCGCGGCTCCGGGAAGGAGCGTTGTTGGACGCGCGGCGAGACGGCACGCGCACGAATCGGACGCGTGGAAAGCGTGCTCGTCTGATCTCGAGCACCCGCCGGTCCAGTAAAGATGGTGTGCCAGATGTGCCAGTGTCGGGCTCCCACGACATGGCCAGGCACGCTGGGCTCGACGCGGCAGGGGGAAATCGACCTCCAGGACCGGGCATATCCATTGCCAAGCAGGCGCGCTGCACCAGCGCCCAAACCCGAACAGCCCGGTCGGGTCTGACAGACTCCTGCTCGCGCCTCCGGTCACAGAACAAGCTGCGGCCGGAAGGCGCTCGTGCAGCCAACTCTCACCTAACGAGAACGCAGATGCGGAAACTCTCCTTCGGCTTCGCCCACCCCCACGCAATCAACACCAGCTCGGCTGCGGTCCTCGCCCTGCTCGCCCTCGGCGCCGCCGCATGCGGAAGCTATGGCGTCGATGAAGACTCACTCGGCAATGCAGAACAAGCGCTCGACGAGGCGGTCAGCGCGTCGAGCGCCGTCAGCGGCGGCGGCACCGGCGGCTTCGGCACCACCAGCAGCAGCAGCACCGGCGCCGGCGGCTTCGGCACCACCAGCAGCAGCAGCACCGGCATCGGCGGCCCCAGCACCAGCGTCAGCACCAGCACCAGCACCGGCGTCGGCGGCGGTACCGGCGGCGGACCCGTCGATCCGGCCCCGGTCGGGCCGCCGGCCGTCGGATTCTGGCAGTTCGACGATTGCGATAGCTCGACGCCGGATCTGCTCGATTCGTCAGGCAATGGAATGACAGCCTCCCGCTCGGCCAGCGCCGCGTGCGCTCAGGGCGTCAGCAGCCTCGCCATCTCCTTCGACGGCAAGAACGACACGGTCGCCGCCGACGACAATCCCAGCTTCACGTTCGGACAGAACCTCGCGGTCGCGGCGTGGGTCAACCCGACCTCGGTGTCCGGGTCGGCGGTGCGGACGATCGCGCAGGAACGGGGCGGCGGAGACACGAGCTTCTCGCTCGACATCCGGAACGACCAGGCGCGGTTCGCCGTGACCCTGACCAACGGGCGGACGATCACCTCCCGCGCCCCCATCCAGGCCAACGTGTGGACACACGTCGCGGGCATCTACGACGGCACGTTCGTGCGGCTCTTCCTGAACGGCGAGCAGGTCGGCCAGATCAGCGCCATGGGCACGATCGCCGATATCAACGCGTCCATCCACGTCGGCAGCAACCCGCAGAAGGAGCAGCGCTTCAAGGGCCTGATCGACGAGGTCTGGGTCTCCGCGTCCCCGACGACCGGCAACGAGATCGCCCAGCTCTCCTGCCTCAGCCGCCCCACGACGTTCACCGTCACGCCGGAGAACAGCGGCCCGGTCGCCCCGAACACGCCGGTGACGTACCAGATCGCCGTCACCAACAACGATGTCGGCGCGTGCGTCCCGGCGGACTACTTCCTCGAGATCTCCAGCCAGTCGCCGGGCATCAACGTCTTCGTGGATGCCCCGTCCCTCCCCGGCGTCCCGCCCGGAAGCACGGCGACGTTCCCGGCCACCGTGACCGGCACCGAGGACGCGGACCCCGGCGCCCACCAGATCCCCTTCAACGTGATCAACTTCAACTCGCCCGAGTTCATCGTCGGCTCAGGGGACCTCAACTTCGAGCTCGCCCAACCCACGGGCTGCTTCGTCCGGACGAGCCGAGAGATCTTCGTGAAAGACCTCAGCGTGATCGAGGATCCCCTCCGCACGACGTCCGACGGGCCGCCGGAAGACCCCCGGACGGGCGCGTGGACGTTCGCGCGCCTCATGGAGGACATGGCGCCCACGCCCGCCGACGCGCCGGCCATGGTCGAGGAGATGTTCACGACCTGGCTGAGCGACCAGGTCGTGAACGGGTTCACGCTGCCGGCGCGGCCGTCCATTCAACAGGTCGTGCTCGACGAGTGGCCGAGGAGCCCTGACGGGTCCCTCGACCTGCAGCAGGCGCCGCTCTTGCTGCTCGGCATCGTCAACCGGATCGACGTGCGGAACCTCGCCGAAGGTCACGCCGGCGAAGGAAGGTTCGTGTTCGGCGTCGTCAGCCAGGGCTTCCCGCAACAGTTCACCATCATCCTGGAGTACAAGCTCCCCGCGTCGACCGAGGCCGACGTGCTCGACTGGGCGAACGCCTGGCACGCCCTCGGCAGCCTGCCCTTCCCGTCCGAGGAGTACAACGCCGCGCTCCAGGACATCACCACGCAGTTCGCGGGCCGGAACGCCGCGCCCGGCAGGCCGAACGGGAGCTCGCTCGGGCAGCTCCGCACGAACGAGATCGCGCTCGCGGGCCCGTGGGAGCTGCGCGAGTTCGTCCTCTCGGCCCAGACGGGCTTCCTGCGCCCGGAGACCGTCAAGCTGACGCCGGACATCACGTTCGACGGGTCGGCCACGCTCGCGGACTTCGTCAACCAGAACGAGGCGGCGATCGTCGCGGAGCAGCACACGGTGCCCGAGACGTTCCAGGGGAGCCCGTTCCTCGGCGGCTCGTCGTTCAACAACCTGACGGCGTGGACGGCCCCGGGCATCCTCAACAACGAGGCGCGACACAAGTTCTCCCTCAACACCTGCAACGGGTGCCACGGAGCGCAGGAGACGGGGACGGGCTTCCTGCACGTGAACCCGAGGTTCCCCGGGAACGAGACCTCGCTGTCGGGCTTCATGACGGGCGTCAACGTCCCTGATCCGGTGACCGGCGAGCCGCGCAACTTGAACGATCTCGGGCGCCGCAACGCGGATCTGAAGGCGCTCGTCTGCGAGCCTGCCCCGACCTTCGCAGGCGCCGCGACCGCGGCGCGGGGCGCCGCGCCAGCCGGCTCGGCCGCGAGCCGCTCGGCGTTCATCCGCCGCGGCATCGGGCGCGTGCACTGACCCGGTAAAGCCCCGGCGCGAGGGGCGGCGGGCGCGGTCAGGGAGCCGCGCCCGCCAGCCCCAGCACGAGCGCGCGCCCCGCCTCCGCGACGGCGAGCGCCGGACACCCCCCCTCGACGCACCGCCGCTTCAGCCGTCGAGGCCCGCGCAGGAGAGCCGCGCTCCGGCCGGGAGCTCCAGCCCGAAGCGGGTCTTCAAGACGTCGAGGAGCTCGTCGTCGCCGAGCTCGAAGCGCTCGACCTGGCCGCCCCGGAGCACCCCCAGCTGGCGGTTGCGCAGCGTCAGACGAACCTCCGGCGAGGGGAGCGCCGCGACCACATTGCTCACGAACAGCGAGCTCGGGTGGCTCGACGTGTAATGGTTCGCCAGCTCATAGTCGACGGGGAAGTGCTCCTCGAGCGTGAACGCGTAGAGGTCCTGCCACGGCTCGCGCGCCCTCGACTCGAGCACCCACAACGGGCCCTCCCGCCGCAGGCCGACCACGTCGTGCGCCTGCGCCTGGCTCTCCCCCTCGACGAGCCGGATGGGCTGCGTCAGGCCCGCACCGCCGAAGCCGACGTCCGCGACGAACGGCCCTTCGGGCAGCTCGACAAGGGACAGCATATGAGTCCGCGGGCCGAGCTCGCTCCGCTGGAACCGCACCCGCGCGATGAGCGTCGTGACCTTGAAGCCGATCCGGCGCAGCGCCGCGACGAACAGGGTGTTCTGCTCGAAGCAGTAGCCGCCGCGGCGCGCCCCGACGAGCTTGGCCTGCACGCTGGCCAGGTCGACGCGGATCGGGCGGCCGAGCAGGATATCGAGGTTCTCGAAAGGGATGGAGTAGGCGTGCGCCGTGTGCAGCGCATCGAGCACCTCCCGCGTCGGGGCGAGCGCCCCGCGGTGGCCGATGCGGGCGAGATAAGCGTCGAGGTCGAGCGAGGCGATGTCCTGTGCGGGCTGGTTCATCGGGTCGGTCCAGGAAAAATTCCTCTCCTTCATCGAGCTGTCTGGCGTCCATCCGGCTCAGCGCGCCGTCACGACCCCTGCGCGTCGGGAAAGAGCCGCTGGAAGGTGTCCTTGTCGATCGCCTTCTCGAGCGCCGCCTGGACCGAGATGGTGTCCTTCTTGACGAGCCGCTCCAGCGCCATGTCCATCGTCTGCATGCCGGCGGAGCGGCCGGCCTGCATCAGGTTCGCGATCTGGAACGTCTTTCCCTCGCGGATCATCGCGGACAGCGCGCTGGATCCGACCAGGATCTCGTGCGCGGCGACGCGGGCCGTGCCGTCCTTCGTGCGGAGGAGCTGCTGGGCGATGATCGCGGCGAGGCTCTCGGACAGCATGCCGCGGACCTGGAGCTGCTCGTCGGCGGGGAACGCGTTGATGATGCGGTCGATCGTCGCGGCGGCGCTGTTCGTGTGGACGGTGCCGAAGACGAGGACGCCGAAGCTCGCGAGCTGCAAGGCGAGCTTCATCGTCTCGTTCGTCCTGAGCTCGCCGATCAGGATCACGTCGGCGTCCTCCCGCCCGGCGCTGCGGATCGCGCTCGCGAAGCTGCCCGCGTCGGGGCCGACCTCGCGGTGCGTGATCTGGGCACGGATGGGGCTGTGCACGAACTCGACCGGATCCTCGATCGTGAGGATATGGCAGGCGCGCGAGCGGTTGATGTGGTCGATCATCGCCGCCAGCGTCGTCGACTTGCCGGAGCCGGTCGGCCCCGTGATCAGGACGAGGCCGCTCAACCGCTCCGACAGCCGGCGGATGGTCTCGGGGCAGCCGAGGTCGTCCAGGGAGAGGATCTTGCTCGGGATGGTGCGGAAGACGGCCGCGAGCCCGGTGGTCTTGTAGAAATAGTTGGCGCGAAAACGGGCCTTGTCCGCGTAGGAATAGGCGAAGTCGAGGTCGAGCTCGTCGACGATGCGCCGCCGCTCCTCGGAGGTCGTGATCTCGAAGAGGAGCGCCTCCATCTCGGCCGCGTCGAGGGGCGTGTCGCGCAGGGCGAGGAGCTCGCCGCGGGCGCGGACGAGCGGCGGATAGCCGATGCCGAGGTGCAGGTCGCTGCCCTTCCTGGACAGGAGCTCGTCGAAGAGGCGATCGATCCTGGCCACGCTAGCCTCCCTTCTTCCCGAAGAGCGCGCCCGCGCGCTCGAACAGCCCCTTGCCCGCCTCGGTGGCGGCGGGCCTCGACGCCTCGGAAGGCGAGGCAGGAGGCCTCCTGTCCGGCGCGAGCACTGGCTGCCTCCTGCCGGCGAGGACCGCCTCGAGCTCGTCCGGCGCCTCGGCCACCGCGAGCGCGGCCTCCAGCGTGGTCTTGCCGGCGCGGACGAGCTCGGCCAGCGAGTCGTCGAGGCGGATGATCCCGAGGCCCTTCCCCCGCTGCTGGAGGCTCGGGATCTGGAACGTCTTGGAGTCGCGGATGAGGTTCCAGAGCGCGACCGAGCCGGGAAGGAGCTCGGCGGCGGCGACCATGCGCTTGCCGTCCGTGCTCGGCAGGAGCCGCTGGCTGACGATGAGCCGGAGGCCGCCCGCGAGGGTGACGCGGACCTGCTGCTGATCGCCGGGCGGGAAGAGATCGATCAGCCGATCGATGGTCTTCGCCGCGCTCGGGGTGTTCATCGTGCCGAGGACGAGGTGGCCCGTCTCGCTCGCCGCCAGCGCCATGCGCACCGTCGCCGTGTCCCTGAGCTCGCCGACGACGATGACGTCGGGGTCCTCGCGCAGCGAGGCCTTGAGCGCGTTCTCGAAGGAGCGGGTGTGCGTGCCGACCTCGCGCTGGCTGATCATCGCCTGGCCGCGCGCGTGAACGAACTCGACGGGATCCTCGACCGTGATGATGTGGTGGCTGGTCTCGCGGTTCAGGATGTCGACGATCGCGGTCAGCGTCGTGGTCTTGCCGTGGCCCGTCGGCCCGGTGATCACGATGAGGCCCTGATGGTGGCGGGTGGCGAGCCCGATGGCGTCGGGCACGCCGAGCGACGCGAGGGTCGGGATGCTGCGCGCGATCAGGCGGAAGCAGCCCTTGTAGCCCTGGCGGTGGCGCGCGATGTTGACCCGGAAGCGGCCGAGCGCGCCGAGATCCATCGCGAAGTCGCAGGAGCCCTCGGTCGCCAGGACCGGAGAGAGGCGCGGGGGGACGCGCGGGAGCAGGAGGGACTCGACGGCCGCCGGGTCGAGCGGCTCTCCGTGCGGCACGAGCTCGCCCCCCGCCCGCAGGAGCGGCGGGCGGCCGGCGACGAGGTGGAGATCGCTCGCCCCCTGATCGCGCGCCATGGCGAGCAGCCCGTCGAGGGCGCCCGCCCGGAGGTCGGTGGACGAGGGCCGCGCGCGCGGGCCCGTCGCGGCCGCCCGCGCGGCGGCGCGGGGCTCGGCGGGCGGCGCGGACGCGCGGCCGGCCGGCGCGGCGGCGCGGGGCTCGGCGGGC
>JAICEP010000450.1 GCA_025924095.1 Sorangium sp. | reverse complement strand
CGAGAGGTCGCGGTGCTTGCCGATCGCGAGCACGCCGCCCACCGCGCCGGCCGCGAGGCCGACGCCGCCGACCCCCAGCGCGGCGATCCCGAGGACGGTGCGGCTGCTGCTGGCCGAAGGAGCGCCGGGGCCCGTGTCGGGCGACGGTGCGACCGGCGGAGGCGACACGACCGACGGCGGCAACGCGACCGGCTTGAGCTCGAGCGCGACGGTCTCGCTGGCGCCCTCCGCGAGGGTCACCTTCGCCTCCGCCGGAGCGAATCCGGCCGCCTCCGCGCGGACGGTGTGGCTGCCCGGATCGACCGGCCGCCTGACCCCGAGGGCGGCGCGCGGCACGCGCTCGCCATCGATCGTGACAGCGGCGGTGTCCGGCCCGCTCACCGAGATGAGCACCTGCGGGATCCGGGGCGCGAGCGCATCGAGCTCGCGTTGAGCGTCCGCGATCGCCTCGAAGAACTGCTCGGGCGACTTCTCCGGCGCCCCCTCACGGACGATGCGGCTGTACGACTCCTGGGCCGCGATCCACTGGCCCACGCCCACCTGGGATCGAGCGACGCCGAGCAGCAGCGTCGGGGCGTGGATGATGGCGTCGGCGCGGCGGAACCGCTCGAGCGCGGCGGAGAAGTCCTTCCGTTCGAGGGCCTCCTGCCCCTCCACGGCGAGCGAGCGCGCCGTCGCGCGATCGGCGTCCGAGACCTGTGCCAGCGCGGCGGGCGCGCAGGTCAGCGCGAGCAGCAAGGAAGCGATCCCTAGTCGACGAGCCATACGAACAAGGTTTGTGCGAGATGCTGCGGGTGAACTTCAGATGCCGAAATCCGTCGGCTTCGGCTTGCGGCGCACGCTACCGGACGGCGCCGGAGCACGCGGCTTCGCCTGAGCGGGGTGCGCCGCGGGAGCGCGCGGGCCGCTCCGGGGCGACGCCGACGAGGCCGCGGGCGCCGGCGCGGCAGCGCTGGCCGCCGAGGCGGGCGGCTCGGGCTCCCGCAGCGGCGCGGAGGCTGACGCCGCGACGTCGGGGCCCCGCGGCACACCGGACGCCGACGCCGTGGGAGCCGGCTGCGCGAGCGGCTGCGCCGGGGCGCCGGGGCTCGCGCCGCGCAGGACGAAGAACCCGACGGCGACGAGGACGACCGCGGAGGCCCCTGCAGCGGCGAGCACGCGCCCGACGACGGGCCGCCGGATCGGGGGAGACACCACCGAGACCAGCGCGCTGGCGGTCTGCGACCGCATCTGGCGGCCCGACATCGCGGACGGCGTCTGCGCCTCTCCCGGCGAGGCCACCGTCACGCCGGAGCTCGTCGAGATCCGCTCGGCCTCGGCCTCCGACGAGGCGACCAGCGTGGCCGCGTCGCCGAGCGACGGCGCGGCGCTGTCGGGCCCGGCGTCGAGGGGCGTCGCGCTTCCCCTCGAGCGCGGGGCGAACCCGAGCTCCACCGAGGCGCGCTCGCCGGACGCGCGGAACGGGACGAGGCTCATCCTCGGCTCGAAGCTGTCGCTCGCGATGTCGAGGGCGATCGCGAGCGCGTCGCAGAACTCCTTCGCGCTCTGGAAGCGGGCCTCCGGCTCGCGCGACGCCGCGCGGGCCCACCAGGCGTCGAAGCCGGATGGCACGGGGGCGAGCTGCGACGGCACGGGCAGCGGCTTGACCATGATCTTGAGGAGCAGATCGCCGAACGCCTCGCTGTTGAACGGGAGATTGCCGGTCAGGCACTCGAACACCACGACGGCGAGCGACCAGAGGTCCGAGCGGTGATCGATGCGCTTGGTCCCTTGCGCCTGCTCCGGGCTCATGTACGCGGGGGTCCCGAGCAGCGAGCCGGTCTTCGTCGTGGAGGTGACCCGCGGCGTGCTGTCCTTCGCGATGCCGAAGTCGAGCACCTTGGCGATCTCCCGGTCGTCGTCCCGGACGAGGAAGATGTTGGCCGGCTTGAGATCGCGATGGACAAGGCCGGCCGCGTGGGCCCGCGTGAGGGCGCGCGCCACCTGCGCCGTGATCGCCATCGTGTCGTACGGGTCGAGCCGCCCTACCCGCTGGATGCGGGTGTCGAGGTCCTCCCCATCGAGGTACTCCATCGCGATGTACGGCGTCCCTTGCCACACACCGTGGTCCAGGATCTGCACGACGTGGGGGCTGCGGATCTGCGCTGCCACCTTCGCCTCCCGCTCGAAGCGGTGCCGCACCTCCTTCGAGACGCCCTGCGCGTGCATGAACTTGATCGCACACGGGATGTCGAGGCCCATGTGCTGAGCGAGCCACACCGAGCCCATCCCGCCTTGCCTGAGCGGACGCACGAGGCGAAAGCGATCGGCAACGGTGGTCCCCGCGGCGGGTGTCACGCAGCCTCCCAGACCTTCGGGAATATCACAGGTGGCCGTCCAGGGTCACCTTTGCGCCGTGCAAAGTGAACTGCTGGCCAGCGCAATTCGTTCGGTCGAGGGGCGCGTCGGTTCCATCGGTTGCCGTTGGTTCCATCGGTTCCATCAGCTCGCCCGCATCGGAGGGCGCTGTGCGGTCGCGGCTTGTGCTACCCGTCACGAACCTCGCAGGACCTCGGGCGCGCGGCGCTAGCGAGAGCCCGAGCTCGCCGCGGGCTCCTGCGGGGACCGCCGCGCGCCGGACCGGGATGGAAGCGCGCTGCCGCCACCCGCGGCGCCGAGCGGCGTGCCCGTCGTCTGCGCGAGCTGGCTGCCGCGCGGATCGTCCGGGAACGCGTCGAGGAACTTGCGCGCGTGGTGGCGCGACTCCTCGACGATGCCCGCGCGGTACGTCAGGAGCGCGACGTTGTAGCGCGCCTCGGCGTTCCTCGGATCGGCCTTCAGGGCGGTGAGGTAGCCCTGGCGGGCCCCGTTGTAGTCGCCGCGTTTGTCGGCGATGAGCGCGAGGTTATAGAGCACCTCGGCGTCGGAGGGATCCTGCTCGGCGAGCGGCGCGAGGCGCGCCTTCGCTTCGTCGAGATCCCCGGCGAGGATGGCCAGCGCGCCCGCGAGCAGCTGCGCCTTCCGGCCGGCGCCGGCCTCGATCGCGCGCTCCGCCTCGGCCCTGGCGTCCGACAGGCGGCCTGCGCGCTCGTGCGCGAGGGCGAGCGCGTAGCGGAGCCGCGACGGGTCGCCGCCCTCTTCGAGCGCGGCCCGCGCCTCGGCTCCTGCGCGCTCGGGGCGGCCGGCGACGGCGAGCGCCTCGGCCAGGACGGCGCGCGTGCTTTGCTGATCCGGGCATCGCTCGCGCGCCGCCTCCGCGTCGCGGAGGGCGGCGACGGCGTTCCTGGCGTGCAGCCTCGCCTCGGCGCGGAGCGCCAGGCAGGCGCACGTGGCCGGCGCGGCGGGCGCGGCGGCGACGGGGTGCATCCTCAGGCAGCGCGCCGCGACCCCGTCGAGCTCGTCGAGCTTTCGCCGATCGAGGAGCGGTCTCGCGAGCTCGTCGACCGCGCGCAGGTGCGCACCGTCGCGGCGCAGCGCCGCCCACCACATCCGCTCGCGCGACCCGAGCAAGGGCGCGGCCCCGAGCAGCTGGACGGCGCCGAGGCCGATCACGACGATCGCGGCCCCCATCCGCCGGTGCTTGAAGCTCGACCCGAGCCAGTGCTCCGCCGCGGCCGCGGCGAGCGTCGCGAGCGCCGCCCACAGCGGCACGCCGACGAGCGCGACCCCCTGCGCGAGCGGCGCGCGAGGCCCGCGGTAGTAGAGCGCGGCCGCGAGCGCCGCGGCGATCGCGAGCCACAGCAGCGCCGCTCCGTTCCTGGCGAGCCGCGTCTCGATCCGCGCGGCGAACCACGCCGACAGGCCGAGCGCCGCCGAGAGCGCGCCCGCCGAGAGCGCGCCCGAGAGCGCGAGCGCGGCCGGCGGCAATGGCTCGGGCGAGAGCCACGTGGGCGCGATGGCGAGGACCGCGAGGTGCAGCACGCGGCTCAGATACAGGGCGAGCTCAACGAGCCAGGGCACGGCGTGACCTTAGCCCAGCGCCCATCGCGGACCAAATGGCGGCGGAGCGGCGTGGCTGCTGTGAAGCCGCCGCGGCGGCGCGCTCACGGCAGGATCATCTCGACCTCGACGGCGACGCGCGTCCCGGGCGGCGGCACGCCGATCCCGAGCGGGATCAGCCGGAGGCACTGCGCTGCGTCGGGGCGCTCCATCCCTCGCACCTCGCTGATGCCGCGGGCGATCTCCTTCCCGGACTCGTCGAAGGTCATGTTGAAGAGGTATTTGGCGCGCGCCGGCGCTGGGCTCTTCCTGAGCGAAGGCTCCCAGCACTGCTTCACGAAGAGCGGCCGCCGCGCTTCGAGCGCCCTGATGGCGTCCGCCTGGACGCGCTTGTAGAGCGCGCCCGGCTGCGCCGGCGGGGCCGCGGCCGGCGCCGGGTGAGGCCGCGAGGGAGACGGCGCGTCCGCCGGTACCGGTGGCGCCCTCATGGAGCCTGCCGCGGCCTCCACGCTGGCCGGAGGGGGCCCGGCGGAGGGCGCCGGGCGCTGGAGACCCAGGTAGAGACCCACCGCGATGAAGAGGCTGCCGAGCAGGATCGCCGCGGGGGTCATCAGCTCCTTCTGCATGGTGGAAATCGCGGGGCAGGCGCCGCGCAGGCCGTCGTGCGCGAGGCTGGGCTCCCAGCCCCGACCTTACTCCATGGTGACGACAGCGGAGGTGTACGAATAATCGTTGTTGGTCCAGAAGGGGCTCTCGGAGCTCCCGCAGAGACCGACGTTGTGCTGGCCGGGGGGCAGCAAGAGCACCGCGCTCAGCCCCATGATGATGCTGGTGTTCGCCGGGACGCGGAGCGCATAGACGCCAGTCCCGTTCCGCTGGATATCGCCGAGCGGCACGAGCTGCTGGGAACAGATCCAGAGAAAGAGCCGATCCGCAGGGGACGCCGCGGCGCCGAGCGCCTTGTTGGACACGACGAAGACGCGCTGCCCCGGGTCGGTCACGTTCACGGTGGCAGGTGCAGCCAGGAACTGAAGCGTTGACCGGGGGTCGGCGCCCACGCCGGAAATGGAGGTGCTCGAGACCACGCCGGGAGGCCCCTGTGCTCCGGCCGCCCCGGGCTCACCGGGCGGCCCCGGCTCACCGGGCGGCCCCGGCTCACCGGGCGGCCCCGGCTCACCGGGCGGCCCCACAGGCCCGATCGGACCGGTCGGACCTTGCGCGCCCTGCAGACCCACCGGATCGCCGACCCACACGCCGCTGCTGTCGATGACGACGCGGCCGCCGACGGAGATGGAGTTCGGCGTGATGTCCCCGGCGACGTTGCTCGCCTGGAGCGCGTACGGAACGCTCGCGATCCTGGCGCGCGGGCGCATCTCGGGGTCTTCCCCCACGGTGATCCCCAGGTAGCGTGCCGTGCCGCTGAAGACCGGCTTGTCGACGGGCGCGAGATCGCCGAGGTCGGCCGAGAAGTACCCGTGGTCGAACGTGATGGAGTGGACCTCGCTCCAGATGGGCACGGTGGCGTCGAGCGCATCGTAGAACGCGAACACCACCTCGAGCGTGTCGTCGATGGGCTGGCCTGCCGCATCGAACAGGCGCCCCTGATGGGTGATCGTGATCGGGACCGCCGCTGCGGCGGTCCCGCACAGCGCGGTCGCCGCCGCGAGGACCAGCGCGTTGATCGTTCGTGCTTTCATCGCGAGCTCCCGTCGTTCGCCCTCGCGAGCCGGCGCCGGGGAGCGCCGGGGCGCCCATCGAAGGTCGCGTGCGGAACGATCGCGGCCGAAGGCGCCGGAAATCCTCGATCGCAGCGCGATCTCTGCCCTGATCTCGCGAAGAAGCAGCGCCTTCGATGCCGGCGGCTATCGGACGGTTGCGACGGTTGCGATCGCGCTCGCGGTCGCTTCGCCTTCGTCCGAACCGGCCACCCGGCGTCGCCATCGCCTGGGCCGCGCTGCCTCGGGTCGTGCGTCCGCGACGGGCGTGCGCCCGGCGCTGCGGGGGCGCGCCCGTCGCGGATGCGCCCCATCTCCGTGCGTCAGCACCCCGCCTGGGATCGCCGACGCTCTGCTACTCGAGGTCGTGCGGCTCGACCTTCACCTCGGTCAGCCTCGGAATGGCCGCGGCGATCGCCTCGCCGATCTCTTCGTGGGTCCCGACGACGCCGATCACGAGATCGTCCTCCGGGAGCCGGCGACGCACGGCGCCGTTCGCCGCCGCGAGCGTGACCTCCTCGACCCGCGTCAGGTAGGTCTCGTGGTACCCCTCCGGCAGGTCGTACAGGATCTCCTCGAGCCTCTGGTGCACGCGCTTCCTCGCGGTGTCGATCTCGAACGCGTGGGAGCGGACGAGGTAGCGCTTCACGAACGTGAGCTCGTCCTCGGTGATCCCGTCGCGCCGCAGCGCCTCGAGCAGCCCGAGCTCCAGGGAGAGGCACGCGGCGGCGTCCTGCGCCGCGGGGGCGGTCCACATGGTGAAGGCGTCGCGGTGCCGATCGAAACCCGCCCGCGAAGAGGCGCCGTAGGACCAGCCACGCTTCGCGCGCACCTCCTGCATCAGCCGCGACGAGAAGGTGCCCCCGAAGACGGTGTTCGCGACCAGGAGCGCCATGTGATCGGAGTCGTGGGCGTCGGTGCCGAGCCCGCCGATGACCATCTGCGTCTGCGTCCGCTCGGCCTTGTCGACGAACACGAGGCACCGCCCCGGCCTCGCGCTCGGCTCCGTCACCGGATCGGCGATCGTCTCGCCCTCGGCCAGGCCGGACAGGAGGCGCTCCGCGACCCGGTGCGCCTCGCCGGGCTCGATGTCGCCCGAGATGGCCACGATCGCGTTGCGCCGGGTGT
>JAICEP010000449.1 GCA_025924095.1 Sorangium sp. | reverse complement strand
GTCGCGTCGATGCGCGCTTCTTCAACCACCACCACAGACCAGCCCCCTGGCTCCAGCAACGTTCGATCCGCGAGCTCTGCCACCCCGAGCGCGCTCATGTGGAACCCAGCCCCGGAATCAAGGGCACGATGGTCGGATGGAGTATGTAACGGACCGGAGTCCCGGGAATCTCGATGATCAGGCGCTCCAAGAGGAGCTTTTGATCCAGCTCCGTCGCGACAGTGAAAGCCGGCAGGCCGCCGGAGCGCGGCGCGACCTTCGGGGCTAGAGACTTCCTGGGAAGGAGCTCTCTGAGACGAGATGCCATTTCGCTGGTACAACCCAGGAGCAGATCTCGACCAAAACGATCGGCAGCAATGTTTATGTGATCCGGCCGGATCGTGTCCGACCCGTCGGCGTAAGCTTCGGCGCAGGCTGCTCGACCGAGCGCCACCAGATCCCGCATGAGCCCGCCTGACCAGCGGGTGAGTGCATCCGCCGACTCCAGTGGGAGGACGTCCCCGCCGACGCGGGTGCGGAGCACCTCTTTCAGGAAGGTCTCTCCCTCGGGCGTGTCAACGCTCGCGGCCCCGTGCAGGTGCACCGTTTCGAACTGCTGCTCGACGAATCGCTGGGGGCCGAAGCGAAGATGCTGGTGGCCGACGACCACGAGCCCGATGCCTGCGCGGCCCATCGCAGGTACGTCCTCTGCGAGCACGGACGCAACGCGCGCGACATCGGTGACGCGATCCAACCCGTCGAAGAGGATCACCAGCTTTCTCCGGAGCGCGCCATGGATCAGATGGAGCGCCTCGGCCACCGTCTTCACATCCTCCGAGAGCTGAGGCTCGTCCAGGATGCCCTTGATCCAGAAACCTGGGTGATCATCATCACCGTAAGGGTAATCGTCCCAGTACCCCTTAATGATCCCCGAGATCTGGTGAGCCTGCTCGGCGAGCTGCGCTTCCACCGTGAGCCCCTGTTCGCGTTCCCGCGAGAGCTCCGTGCACGCCTCCGCGGCGGCGATGGCCACCAGCACGCCGGGCTTGAGCTTGTCTATCCGATGGCGGCTGGGCACATCGACGCGGACCGGAAGCAGGTTGTCAACGTCAACCTTGGCGAGTTCGCGCTCAATGGCGATCAGCTCCGTGGTCTTGCCCGAGCCGATACCGCCAACCAGGAGGTGACTGCTGGCGGGTAGAAGCTCGATGCGGGTCGCGATGCGTCGGCTCACCGCGTTGGGGGGTCTCACATAGAATCCGCTCGCGACCGCCTGCGCGGGATCGCCGGTGGGGTCGAGCCGGCGCATGTACTCGCGAAAGCGGGTTCTTCGATCAGTGGCCACAGGACGCGGCTCTTGCGGCGGGCTCGGCTCGGGCGGATCCTCGCGAAAGCTGGTTGTTCGGTCGGTGGCCATGAGACGGTTCTATCACACGGGTGCGTAGTTCGGCAGCGACCGGGGTGCAGGCGACCTCTCCGTACCCGGCTACTGTCGCGGATCCTGGACAAGGTGGCATCGGCACAGAAAGCCGTGAATGTTCCGCTCGCCATCCACGACGATCCCTGGCCCGGGCACTCGGCTAGGCGCCCAGCGGCTCATCAAGCCGGGCCACGAAGCAACGACGCCCACGGCACAACGGGAGCGCCGTCGGGGGCTGTGCGCGGCGGCGCGCGCCCCCCCGGCGCGCGCGGCTCGGCTCAGCCCCCTCCCCTACCTTACGCGGCCGCCGCCGGCTCGGCCGCCGTCACGTTCGCCGGGGTGCCCGCGGCCACGAGCGGCGCGTCCTCCAGCGCCGCCGCGATCACCTGGCTCATGTCCTCGACGAAGATGAGCTCGAGCTCGGACCGCACCTCCTTCGGGATCTCCTCGGCGTCGCGCGCGTTCTTCTGCGGCAGGATGACCCGCGTGATCCCGGCGCGGTGCGCCGCGAGCACCTTGGACTTGATCCCGCCGACCGGCAGCACCCGGCCGCGCAACGTGCACTCGCCCGTCATCGCCGTGTCCGGACGCACGCGCCGCCCGGAGAGGAGCGAGGTGAGCGCCGTGAACATCGTCACCCCCGCCGACGGACCGTCCTTGGGCACGCCGCCCGCCGGGACGTGGATGTGCAGGTCCTCCGTCTCGAGCTTCGCCGTGTCGACGCCGAGCTCGCCGGCGTGGCTGCGCACGTAGGTGAGCGCCGCCTTCACCGACTCCTTCATCACGTCGCCGAGCTGGCCCGTGATCTCGACCCTCCCCTTCCCCGGCATCCGCGAGGTCTCGATGAACAGGATGTCCCCGCCCACCGGCGTCCAGGCGAGCCCGGTCGCGACCCCAGGCACGCTCGTCCGCTCCGCGACGTCGCTGAAGAACCGCACCTTGCCGAGGTACGCGCCGAGATCGCGCGCCTCGATCACCCGGCGCGACACCTTGCCGTCCGCCGCGCGGGCGATCTCCAGCGCGACCGCCCGGCAGAGCTTCTTGATCTCGCGGCCGAGCTGCCGCACCCCGGCCTCGCGCGTGTAATCCCGCACGATCGCCGCGAGCGCCTCGTCCGTGATCGAGAGCGACCCCGGATCGATGGCGTGCTCCTTGAGCTGCTTCGGGACGAGGTGCGACCGCGCGATCGCGATCTTCTCGTCCGGCGTGTAGCCGGACAGCTCGATGACCTCGAGCCGGTCCCGGAGCGGCGCCGAGAGCGCGCCAAGATCGTTCACCGTGCAGAGGAAGACGACCTCCGACAGATCGAACGGGAGCTCCATGTAATGGTCGACGAACGTCCGGTTCTGCTCCGGATCGAGCACCTCCAGCAGCGCCGCCTCGGGCGAGCCGCGGAAGCCCGCGCCGAGCTTGTCGACCTCGTCGAGGAGCACGATCGGGTTCCTCACCTTGGCCTTCTTCAGCGCGTGCACGATGCGGCCAGGCAGCGCGCCGACGTACGTCCGCCGGTGGCCGCGCAGCTCCGCCTCGTCATGCACGCCGCCGAGCGAGATGCGCACGAACGGGCGGCCAGTGGCGTCGGCGATCGACTGGCCGAGCGAGGTCTTGCCCACGCCAGGCGGGCCCGCGAAGCACAGGATCGTGGCGCGCGCCTTCCCGGTCAGCTTGAGCACCGCCATGTGCTCCAGAATGCGGCGCTTCACGTCGTCGAGGCCGCGGTGATCCTCGTCGAGCTTCGCCTGGACGGCGTCGAGGTCGTCCTTGACCTCCGCCGTCGCGCTCCACGGCAGATCGGCGATCCACTCGAGGTAGGTGCGGATGACGTTGTGCTCCGCGCCCTGCGGGCCGATCGACTCGAGCCGCCGGAGCTCCCGGTCGGCGACGGCGCGCGCCTCCTCGGAGAGCCCGGCCTCGTCGAGGCGCCGCCGGAGGAGCGACAGCTCGTCCTCGCCCTGCTCGCCGCCCGCGAGCTCCTTCTGGATGGCCCGGAGCTGCTCGCGGAGGATCACCTCGCGCTGGCCCTTGCCGAGCTCGCGACGCACGTCGCTGTCGATCTTCTTCTTCAGATCCGCGAGCGCCGCCGCCTCGGAGAGCAGGCCGGCGACCCGCTGGAGCCGCGGGACGACGCGGAGCTCGGCGAGCACCTCCATCTCCTTGTCGGTCGGGAGGCCCAGCGCGCCGGCCACCTGATCGGCGAACAGGCCCGGCTCGGCCCGGCTCGCGGCGGCGATCTCGGCGAGGTTCGTCGCGGTCCTCGGGCCGAGCTCGCGGGCACGCTCGCGCAGCGACGCGGCGAGCAGGCGCGCCTCCTCGGCGTCGCCGGGGAACTCGGGCGCGAGGGTCCCCTCGGCGCGCCAGGTCGGCTCGGCCTCGACAAGGGAGGTGAGGGCGAAGCGATCGAGCCCCTCGATCACCAGCCGGTAGCCGTTCGAGACGCGCGTGACGTCGACGATCCGGGCGAACGTGCCGATGTCGTGGAGGTCCTCGCGCCGGGGATCCTCGCGCTTCGGATCGCGCTGCGCGATCACGCCGATGACGTCGCCGGGGTGCACCGCGGCGAGCAACGCCACCGAGCGGGCGCGGCCCACCGGAAGCGTGAGCACGGTGCCCGGGAAGAGCACGCCCGTGCGGAGCGGGAGCAGAGGGAACGGAGAACGAGGCGCGCTGGCGCCGCTGCGAAGCTGGCTCATGCGAACTCCTGTGGGCAGCGGTCGGCTCGCGCCATCCCTGCCGGTTCGGTGGACGGGTAGTACGGCGCGTCGCGCCCCTGCCGGTCAGGCAGCGCGCGGCACGCGGATCGAACGCTCACGTAGACCGCCGCGAGCAACCGCTCGGGCGAGCTCCATGAATCGATGAACGGAAAGTAAATTCGTTCACGCGTCCGTCAACCCACCCCGCGAGCGAGCGCAGCGGTTGGCTCAGAACGCCTGGACGCCGAGCACGACGCCGGGCCAGCGGCGCTGGGCGTCCGAGTCGTCGATGCCGAGGGGGACGCTGCCGTAGGGGCTCAGCCGGGCGTCCTCGGCGGTGTCGCCGAACGCGACGTTGTAGCTGGGGCCGCCGAAGACCGCGAGCTCCGGGAAGACGCGGACGCCGAGGACCGCGCGCGCCTGCATCAGCGCGGCCGAGGTGTTGATCGACGAGGGCTCGTGGAGCGAGTACGCGAGCAGGTCCATGTCGGCGTAGAGGCGCTCGCCGAGGGTGATGCGGCCGCCCAGGCCGAGCGAGAGGACCATGCGGGGGCGGTCGCCCGTCATGCGGATGCCGATCCCGTAGATGTTGTGGAAGTGGTCGCTCCCGTTCTTGAGGCCGGCCATGACGATGCCGGACTCGAGCCCCCACACGTCGAGGTGGAGGCGGCCGTTGCGGACGACGTTGAGCAGCCCGAACGAGAACGGCGACTCGTCGGCGTAGTTGACGAGGCCGATCTGCATGCCCTCCACCTTGCCGGTGGCCACGTTGACGAGCCCGATCTGCACGCCCGTCGACTCGCCCGCGGCGAGGTTGGCGAGGCTGAACTGCGCGCCCGTCGATTGGCTGGCGGCCACGTTGGTCAGGCCGACCTGCACGCCGGTCGCCGCGCCCACGCCGAGGTTGACGAGGCCGACCTGCACGTCGGTCGCGTCGCTCACGGCGACGTTGGCCACGCCGATCTGCAGGTCGGTCGAGGCGCCCGCCGCGACGTTGATCCCGCCGAGCTGCGCGCCGTCCACGGCGCCGGTGGCGAGGTTGAGCGCGCCGCCCTGCGCGCCCGTGACCGGGCCGGCGACGACGTTGATCGAGCCGACCTGCGCGCCCCAGAGCCCCCGGGCGAGGTTGAGGCCGACCGAGAGCTGCGCGCCGCGCGCCGGACCGAGCACGAGGTTGGCGCCGGCCGAGAACTGGGCGCCGCACAGGAACGACGAGACGATGTTGACGCCGACGCCGAGCTCGAGGCCCGTGACGCCCGCCGTGTACCCGCCGGCGAGGTTCAGCGAGTAGCGGCGGACGACGTTCGCGCCGTCGATGGTCGAGGTGCCGACGAACGGGAAGACGTCGGCGCCGAGGCGGACGGTCTTCGCGCCGGGGAGCTCGCACCGAGGAGGCTCCGGGGGCGCGGACCGCGCGGCTCGCCTGGCCTGCGCGGACGGCGCGGGGCGCGCGGCGCGGGGAGGCGCGGCCTTCGCGCCTGCAGGGAGCGCGGCGGGCTCCGGCTGCGCCGGCTGCGCCGGCGGCGTCGTCTCGGGCGGGCGCTTGCCGAACGCCGCCGCGAGCTCCGCCGCCTCGTCGCGAACGAGGTTGCCCGCGAGCAGGGCGATCGCCTCGGCGGCGCGATCGGGATCCTCGGGGACGTCGATGGTGCGCTCGATGCGGCGGTCGTCCGCGGCGCTGTAGCTCAGCGTGACGCGGCCGTCGGGCTCGCCGCGAAGGACCAGCGTGGGGCGCCCGGCGGTCGCCGCGGCGGCCAGCGTGACGCTGGCGCCGAGCTCGCGGCCGACGGCGGCGCGCACCGCGTCGGGGTCGAGCGTCCACGGCGCGCCATCGACGACGAGCTCGACGCCGGCGGCGCTCGGCGCCTCGGCGAGGGCGCGCGCAGGAGGCGCGGTGACCGCGACGAAGGCCCCCGCCGCCGCGAGGGAGCGCAGGAGGAGGACGCCCGCGCGGAGGCCTGCGCCGCGCGCGGGCGTGCTCCGGTCGCGGCGCGGCGAGCCCCGCAGAGGCGCGGGGAGGAGAGCGATGTCGGGTGTGTTCATCAACCGTGCTGTGCCCGCTCGCGGCGCGTTCGTTCACGCGCCGTGACGTTCACTCGTCCGCGCTGCGCATCGCCTCGATCAGCGAGCGCGACTCGGTCTGGCGGTAACCGCCGAAGGTGCCCTGCGCAAACGGCTCGAGCGCCCGCTGCGCCTCGTCCTTGCGACCGAGTCGAACGAGGCAGAGGGCGCGGTTGTACTGGGCCTCGACGGCGAAGCGGCCGCGCGGGGCAGCGGCCAGGTAAGCGTCCCAGGCGGCGAGCGCGGACGCGGGGTCGCGCTCGACGAAGTGCGCGCGGTGCGCCGCTTGATAGAGCGCGTCCGCGTCGGGCCCGGCCGGCGGGCGCTGGATGGCCTGGGGATCGCCCGCCGCCTTTCGCGGGGCGGGCGGGACGCGCGCGGCGCTCGGCGCGACGGCCTTGCGCGCGGGCGGCGCGACCGCCATCACCGGGGCGCGCGGCGGCGCGGGGTCCGGGCTGGGCAGCGGCATCGACGGCTGGACCGGCGCGAGCGGATCCGCGGGCGCCTCGGCCTCCGGCGGCGCGGGCGCCTCGGCCTCCGGCGCGGGCGCCTCGGCCTCCGGCGCGGGCGCCTCGGCCTCCGGCGGCGCGGGCGCCTCGGCCGCGCGCCGCGG
>JAICEP010000448.1 GCA_025924095.1 Sorangium sp. | reverse complement strand
TCCATCTGACAATCTACGCCTCGGGTGCCCTCAGGGCATAACAGGGAAGCCGGTGCAAAACCGGCGCGGTACCGCCACCGTGAGTGGGGAGCTGCCTCCGAAGACCACTGGGCCTGATGAACAGGCCTGGGAAGGTGGACGCAGCGCTGGGAGCTCGAACAGCTCCCTGAACCCATGAGCCGGGAGACCTACCCGAGCCCCCCACGAGGTGCAGCTTGCGCACGTCTTCGTGGCGTTCGGGTGCGGACCTCACCCGGAGCGCCGAATTCGGTCCCCACGGCCGTGCCGTGTCCATCGCCTGCGTGTTCCTGGTGACGCTCCTCGCGGCCCGGCCCGCGGCCGCCATGCACCTCGCGGAAGGCGTCCTGCCGCTCGGCTGGTGCGCGGTCTGGAACGCGATCGCCCTGCCCTTCGTCGCGATCGCCCTCCACCTGCTCCGGCAGCGCACCCAGCAGGACGTCTTCTACAAGCCGTTCGTCGGCCTCGTCGCCGCCGCCGTCTTCGCGATCTCGTGCATGCCCGTGCCGGTGCCGACCGCCGGGACCTGCTCCCACCCGTGCGGCACCGGGCTCGCCGCGGTGCTCATCGGCCCCTGGATGGCCGTCCTCGTCACCGTGGTGGCGCTCCTCATCCAGGCCCTCTTCCTCGCGCACGGCGGGCTCACCACGCTCGGCGCCGACGTCGCGTCGATGGGCATCGCGGGCGCGTTCACCGGGTACTTCGCCTTCCGGCTCGCGCAGCGCTGCGGCGCGAGCCTCTGGGTCGCGGGGTTCCTGGCCGGCGTGACCTCGGACTGGGCCACGTACGCGACCACGGCGCTCGAGCTCGCGCTCGGGCTCGCGGGCGAAGGGTCGGTGACGTCCATGTTCACCGGCGTCGCCCTCGCCTTCGTCCCCACCCAGCTGCCGCTCGGCCTCCTCGAGGGCGCCATGACCGCGGGGGCCCTCGTCTTCCTGCGCGCCCGGCGGCCCGACATCCTGGAGCGGCTCCGGGTCGTCCCGCTCGCCGCGGGGGCGTCGTGACGCGGCGGGTCGCGCAGCGCGCGCTGCCCGCGTTCGCACGGCGCGCGCGCGCCGCCGTGCCAAGGCTCGCCGCCGCGCCAAGGCGCACCGCCGCGCTCCCGGCCGCCGCCGCGCTCTGGCTCGTCGCGTGCGGCAACGCCTCCTGGGACGGGGTCGACGAGGCCGTGATCCGCCGCGTCGCCGAGGACGCGGGGCGCCACGACACGGGGCCGCTGTTCGCGGGCTTCGAGGGCGATCTCCTGCTCTTCGCGTTCCTCTGGGCGGGGCTCCTCTCCGGCTTCGCCCTGGGCTACTTCTCGCGCGTGCTCTTCGTCGAGCGCGCCGGTCAGCCCGCCGGCGAGCCCGGCGGCAAGCCCGGCGTCGAAGGCCTCCGTGCCGACTGATCTCCCCGCGCGGCTCCGCGACGTGGATCCCCGGCTCCGCCTCGGGGCCGCCGTGGCCGCGTGCTGCGTCGCCGCGGGCGCGCGCTCGCCCTGGACGCCGGCCGCGCTGCTCGTCGTCGCGTGCGCGGCCCTCCGCCTCCAGGGCGTGACGGCGGGCGCCGTCCTCCGCGCGTTCGCGCCCGCCGCGTGGGTCGGGGGGCTCGCGGCCGCGCTCGCGCTCGCGCTCACCCCGGGGGAGCCGCTCCTCGCGGGCGCGCCGTTCCCGCTCGACGCCCTCACGCGCGAGGGCGCCGGCCGCGCCGCGGCCATCGCCGCGCGCGTCCTCGCGGCGGCCGCGGTGCTCCGGTGGCTCGCCAGCGCCGCCGCCCCCGCCGAGATCGAGGCGGCGCTCGCCGGGCTCGGCGCGCCCGCGGCCCTCGTCGAGCTGCTCGCGCTCGCGCGGCGCTTCGCCGGCGTGCTCCAGCGCGCGGCCGACGGCGCGTGGAGCGCCGCCGCGCTCCGCGGCGGGTTCGCGCACCCGCGCGCCGCCGCGCGCTCGGCCGGCGCCATCGCGGGCGTCGTGGCGCTCCGGACCCTGGAGCGCTCCGAGCACGCCGCCCTCGCGATGCAGCTCCGCGGCTACAAGGGAAAGCTCCCCGTCGCCGACCGCCGGGCGAGCGCGCCCGCCGCGAACCTCGCGTTCGCCGCCGCCGCCCTCGCGGCGCTCGGGCTCAGCGTCGCCGCCGGCGAGGCGGGATGAGCGCCATCGCCCTGCGCGCCCCCCGCATCGGCTACCGCGGCGCCGAGCCCGCGCTGCGCGACGAGCGCCTCGACATCGCCGAGGGCGAGTCCGTGGCGGTGCTCGGCGGCAACGGCGCCGGCAAGACCGCGCTGCTCCGGACGCTCGTCGGGCTCCTCCCTGCGCCCGGCGGCAGCGTCGAGATCTCGGGCCGCCACGTGGGCTCGCCCTCGGACGCCGTGGCCGCGGGCGCCGCGCTCGTGCTCCAGGACCCGGACGACCAGCTGCTCGGCGCGACGCTCCTCGACGACGTCCTGTTCGGCCCGAGAAACCTCGGCCTGCCCGCGCCCGAGGCGCGGCGCCGCGCCGAGGCGGCGCTCTCCGCCGTGCAGATCGCGCACCTCGAGGGCCGCGCGATCGAGGCGCTGAGCTTCGGCGAGCGCAAGCGCGCGTGCATCGCCGGGATGCTGGCGATGCGGCCGCGCGTGCTCTTGCTCGACGAGCCGACCGCGGGCCTCGACCCGGAGGGCGAGCTCTCCCTCTGCCGGACGCTGCGCGCCCTCTCCGAGCAGCAGGGGACCACGCTTGTCGCCGCGACGCACGCGGTCGATCTCGTGCCGCTCTTCGCGACGCGCGCGATCCTGCTCGGCGACGGCCAGGTCCTCGCGGACGGGCCGCCGCGGGAGGTGTTCGCGCGCGGGGAGCTCCTCGCGCGGGCGCGGCTCAGGCGGCCCTGGGTCGCGGAGCTCTGGACCCGGATGAGCCCGTCCCCCCCGCGGGGCCACGCAGGCCTTCCGCTCACCCTGGAGGAGGCGCTCGCATGCATGACGATGGGCTCCTGCTGATCGGCCACGGCAGCCGCGACGCCGCGTCGAACGCCGAGTTCGAGGCGCTCGTGGCCGACTACCGCGCCTCGCGGCCCGGGATCGTCGTGCAGCACGGCTACATCGAGCTCGCGACGCCCTACCTCGCCGACGCGCTCGCGGCGCTCGCGGCGCGGGTGTCCCGGGTGGCGGTCGTGCCGCTCTTCCTGTTCGCGGCGGGTCACGTGAAGAACGACATCCCGCTTTCGCTCGAGCAGGCGCGGGCCGCGCACCCGGGCGTGCGCTTCTCGGCGGCGCGGCACCTCGGCGTGCACCCGGCGCTCGCGGAGGTCGCGTTCGAGCGCGCCGCGTCCGTGCTGCCGGACGACCCGGCGGCGCGGGCCCGGACGGCGCTCGTCGTGGTCGGGCGCGGGGCCAGCGACCCGGACGCGAACGGCGATTTCTGCAAGATGGCGCGCCTCATCGGCGAGGGCCGCGGGCTCCAGCTCGTCGAGCCGACCTTCATCGGCATCACGCGGCCCTCGGTCGAGGAGACGCTCGATCGCGTCGCGCGCCAGCGGCCCGAGCGCGTCGTCGTCCTCCCCTACTTCCTCTTCGCCGGCCGGCTCATGACGAAGCTCGCCGAGCAGGTCGATCGCTTCGCCTCGACGTACCCGTGGATCCGCGCGTCGCTCGCGCCCCACCTCGGCCTGTCGAGCGCGCTCTTCGGGCTCGTCGACGAGCGCGCGCGCCAGGCGCTCGCCGGCGAGTCGCCCCTCCCCTGCGACACGTGCATGTACCGCACGGCCATGCCGGGGCTCGCCCAGGAGGTCGGCGGGCTCAAGGCGATGCTCTACAGCGTGCGCCACACGCTGACGCACACGCAGGCGTCGAACCACCTGCACGCCCACCGCCCGCTGCGCAAGCACGTGCTCGTCTGCGGCAACGCCGACTGCGTCGACCGCGGCAGCCTGGCGCTGCTCGAGTCGCTGCGCCGTCGTCTGAAGCAGGCCGGCCAGCAGCAGCAGATCCGCGTGACGAGGACGTCGTGCATGGGTCGCTGCGGCGAGGGGCCGACGGTCGCCGTCTACCCCGACGGGGTGTGGTACCGCGGCGTCCGCGAGGAGGACGCCGAGGACCTCGTGGAGGAGCACCTGCTCGGCGACCGGCTCGTGGCGCGGCTCGTCGACGACATCATGCAATGAGGCGCCGCGCCCGAAGCCGCGCTCGAGCATGGATTTCTGACGCGCGGAAATAGTCCTCGAGGTCGCTCTCGATGAGGGCATCCCAAGCGCCGGCCGATTTGACTCATTTGTCCGATTGAGTCATATGAGTTCTGTGCCAGTTCGCCGCCCCGACAAACCCCGCGACCCTGCGCGGCGCACCAAGATCCTCGAGGCCGCCAAGCGCCACTTCGTCGAGCGCGGCTTCAAGGGCACCCACCTCGACGCCGTCGCCGCCGAGGCCGGCTGCGCGAAGGGCGCGCTGTACCTCGAGTTCGCCGACAAGGAGGCCCTCCTGCGCGAGGTGGTCGAGCAGTCCTTCGCCACGATCCGCGCCCGCTTCGCCGCCGAGGTGATGGGCCTCGAGTCCCCGCTCGGTCGCCTCGTCGCGACCCTCCGCTTCGCCTACCGCCAGCAGGCCGCCGAGCCCCTCTTCGGCAAGCTCCTCCGCGAGGACCCCGACCTCCGCGCGCTCCGCCTGCTCGACGACGCCGCGAGCGCCGCCGCCGCGAAGGCGCAGGTCGCCCAGATCAGCGGCTGGGTCGACGAGGGCATCGCGCGCGGCGAGATCCGGCCCGACGTCGATCGCGACGCGATCCCCTTCGTCCTCGGCGTGCTGCGCTTCGCGCCCCAGCACCTCGGGCTGGTCACGTCGTCCGGCCTCTTCGCCGGCGAGCGCACGCTCGACGCGATCGTCGACATCTTCCGCGCCGGCCTGGCCGCGCGCCCCGCGGCGCCCCCCACGGAGACGACCTCCACGAACGCGATTCCCACAGAGCAGCGCGCGACCGCGTCGCGCGCGAGGAGCAAGCGATGAACCAGGCGATCGAGGTGAATGCGCTCGGCAAGCGCTTCGGGGAGGTCACGGCCGTCGACGGCGTGAGCTTCGCCGTCGCGGCCGGCGAGATCTTCGGCTTCATGGGGCATAACGGCGCCGGCAAGACCACGACGTTGCGCATGCTCCTCGGCCTGACCCGGCCGACCGCGGGCTCCGCGCGCGTGCTCGGGCGCGACGTCGTCCACGAGACGCTCGAGGTCCGGCGGAACGCGGGTTATCTGCCCGCGTCGTACTCGCTGCCCCCCGACATGACGGCGCGCGGCTTCCTCCACTACATCGCCGCGATGTTCGCGCTGCCCCGCGGCGTCGCGGCCGCGCGCGCCGACGCCCTCCTGCGCCGCTTCGGGCTCGAGCGCGAGGCCGACCGCCCCCTGCGCGGCTTCTCCACCGGCATGGCCCAGAAGGTCGGGATCGCCCAGGCGCTGATCAACGAGCCCGCGGTGCTCCTGCTCGACGAGCCGACCTCGGGCCTCGATCCCCTCGGCCGCCACGAGCTCCTCGAGATGCTCCGCGCGCTCGCGCGCGAGCGCGGCGTCACCATCGTGTTCTCCTCGCACATCCTCTCCGACGTCGAGGCCCTCTGCCAGCGCGTCGCGGTGATGCATCGCTCACGCCTCGTCGCCTGCGACGAGGTCGAGCGCCTCAAGGACGCGCACGGCGCGCGCACCATGGACGATCTCTACCTCGCGCTCGTGCGCAGGGAGGCCGCGTGATCCGCCTCCTGTGGCTCGACTACCTGGCGACGCTCCGCGAGCGGAAGACCTGGCTCTGCGTCGCGATGCTCGCCTACGCCCTGGTCGCGATCCCCGTCGTGCTCGCGCGGCCGCCCGATCACGTGCGCGCCGCGATCGCGGCCTGGTTCGGCGACGCCACGCCGTTCCAGATCTTCATGTACGTGTGGATCGACCTGACGATGAACAAGGTGATCGCGTTCCTCCCCGTGGTGATCGCCAGCGGCGTCGTGCTGCGCGAGCGCGACACCGGCGTGCTGCCGCTCCTCGCCAGCAAGCCGCTCTCGATCCCTCGCTACTTCGTGGTCCGCGCGCTGAGCGCGTGCGCGGTGATGGTGACCCTGCACGTCGCGACCCAGCTCGCCGGCGCCGCCTACTTCACGGCGCGCGTCCCCGGCTTCCGCCCCGGCCCCTTCCTCGGCGCGATGTCGCTCCACGCCTTCGCGGCGCTCTTCGCGACCGCGCTCTGCGCCGCGATCGCCGCGTGGGTGAAGCACCGCGGCGCCTCCGCGCTGATCGGGTTCGCCACGCTCGGGGGCCTCGTGGGCCTATCGCTCATCGGCTTCTATCAGCCCGCCTGGCGAGGCATCACCCTCGCGAACCCGATCACCCTCGGCGCGCTCGGCCTCGGGAGCCTCGACCACCTCGGCCCCGCCGTGCTCGGCCCGCCGATGCTCGCGCTCGCCGCGCTCACCGCCCTCACCATCGCGGTGGGCGCCGCGGGCGTCCGGAGGATGGAAGCATGACCCCGACGACCGCCCCCGCCGCGGGCTCGCTCCGCGGCTACTTCGCGCTCGAAGCGCGCCACGCCCCGCGCCGCACCTCGCTCGTCGCGGCGATCGCCGGCGTGCTCGTGGTGCTCGGCACCCACGCGCTGCTCGTTCGTGTGCCGGCGCAGGTCATCCGCTTCCTCGAGCAGGCCTTCGAGATCGAGGGGATGGCCGCCGTGCTCTTGATCAACGATCTCCTCGCCACCTATTTCGTCGCGTACTTCGTCGCCCTGACAGGCCTCGTCAACGCGACGGTCACGGCGCGAGAGGAGCATCGGCTCG
>JAICEP010000447.1 GCA_025924095.1 Sorangium sp. | reverse complement strand
GAGGCGAGCCCGTCCAGGCGATTACCGTCCCAGAGGGAAATTTGATGGCTGGTGCATGCCGTGGGGGGTAGATTCGTGCACCTGGGCCCTCCTTCTCGTGGGTGACAGCCGGGAGGGCGGGCCTTCAGAGGCTGATACGAGCAGCCTCTTCATGTACCGAGGCGTGTTTCCCCCACCGTTCGATCAAGGAGACCAGGATGACGGACCACGCGACGCACCACGAGCATGCGCACGATCACGGCCAGGCATGCGGACACCAGGCGATACGTCACGGTGACCACGTCGACTACCTGCACGAGGGTCACTTGCACCACCGGCATGACGATCATGTCGACGAGCACGTCCTCTCGGTGAACGAGGAGAACCCTGCTCAGTGTACCCCGAGCCACGCGTGCTCAGGGCATGACGTGAAGCACGCGCACGGAGACAACTGCGGGCATCCCGCTGTCCCCCACGGAGATCACGTGGACTTCCTCGTCGACGGCCACCTGCACCACCCGCACGGCGGGCACTGCGACCATCACGGCAGCGTGCAGCTAGTGGCGTAGCGCTCAAGCGAGGGCGTCGAGCGTCACGACGACACGTGGCGACGTTCCGGGCGGCGACCGGTGCACCGCGCCGCGGTCCTGGTTGCCCGGCCACGCCTCTCCCTTGAGCAGCCCGACGTCGAACGGCTCCATCCGGCGGAGGCGCGCGCCGGCGCGCAGCACCCCCGAGACCTCGTCGGGAACGCCGTTCGCGCGGTGTCCGAGCTGGTCCCGCCGGACGGCCGCGTGTTCTGCCCACTCCGTCCCAGGCCCGACATAGGTGGTCACCAGGCGGACGGTCACCATGTCCGCGTGGAGACGAGGGCACATGGGCTTCGCGAGCCGCGCGAGCCGTACGCCGACCCGCGGGCAGCCCGTGAGATCCGCGAAGAGCGATATCAGCCCACGCACGTCCTCGAGGAAGGCTTCACGACCGGGCGAGGGGGGTGCTTCAGCAGCCAGCGCCGCGAGGTCGGGCGCGCCTGGGTCGACGTGCAGCGTCTCGGAGAGCGGCCGTGGCAGCAGCCATTCGCGCACGAAGCCTTCTATTTCGGGGTCGACGCCCCGCCGCAGCACGCACACGCTCACCTCGGGTGCCGCGAGCTCGGCCAGCTCGGCGAGCTCCGTCACGACGCGCGTCGAGCTGGCCGGCGCCGCGCGCGGCGATGCGAGATCCTCGCGATCCTCAGCGGTTGTTGTCGTCATCATGTCGTGTTTGGCCTCCCGTGGGCGCCGCGACATGAGCCGCCATGCCGCGGTGAAGCCTCATGAATCAGGATGCCATGGGGCGCGCCTCTGATGCAACTTAATTGCATCAACGAGCAGATCGAGTTTGTCGCTCCAGGCACCAGCGGGCCTTGACGTCACGCGCGGACGCATCGTTCGTCGCACGCCGCGCTCGGCGGCCGATGCCCGCTCAGCTCTTCGCGCCGTCCGCGCCCGCGCCCCGGCGCTCCTCGCGGAAGTCGTCGGCGGACAGGCCGCAGCGGCGGAGCAGCCGGTAGAAGCTCTCGCGCTCGACGCCCGCGTGCGCGGCGGCCTTCAGCACGTCGCCCCGGAAGCGGCGCATCACGGCCTCCAGGTAGCGGCGGTTCATCTCCTCGCGCGAGGCGTCGACCGCCTCGCGGTACGAGAGCTGGGCAAGGTCGATGTCGCTCGAGCTCGTGAGCCGGAGCGGGCTCGCCCCCTGCACCTCGGGCGGCAGCGACTCCAGCCGGATCTCGCCCGCCGTCTCGACCACGAGCGCCCGCTCGACAGCGCTCTTGAGCTCGCGCACGTTGCCCGGCCAGCGGTACGTCTGGAGCGCGCTCATCGCCGCGGCCGAGAACCCGGTCACCGCCGACCGCGGCTGCGGCGCCCGCTCGGCGAGGAACCGCTGCGCGAGCAGCGGGATGTCCTCGGCGCGGTCGCGGAGCGGGGGCAGCTCGATGACGCAGACGTTGAGCCGGAACCAGAGATCCTCGCGGAAGGCGCCCGCCTTGACCATCGCCCGGAGATCGCGGTGCGTCGCGCTGATGAGCCGCACGTCGACCTTGCGCTCGCGCGACTCGCCGATGCGCCGCACCGCCCGCTCCTCGAGCACGCGCGTGAGCTTCGCCTGGACCGTCGGCCGGAGCTCGCCGATCTCGTCGAGGAACAGCGTGCTCCCGTGCGCCTCCTCGAAGAGGCCCGCGCGGTCGGCGACGGCGCCCGTGAACGAGCCGCGGACGTGGCCGAAGAGCTCGCTCTCGATGAGCGAGCGCGGGATGGCCGCGCAGTTGACCGCGATGGGGCGGAGCGACGCGCGCGACGAGTGCTCGTGGATGGCCCGCGCCACGAGCTCCTTGCCGGTGCCCGTCTCGCCGAAGAGGAGCACGGTCGCGTCCGTCGGCGCCACGCGCTCGATGATCGTGTAGAGGGCCCGCATCGCGGGCGCGCGCCCCGTCATGGCCGCGAAGCCCTGCGCCTCCGGCGCGCTCGGCTCGCCCTTCAGCACGGCGGCCTGCGCCGTCGCCCGCTCGACGAGCGCGCGCAGCTCGTCCGGATCGAACGGCTTCATCACGTAGTCGTAGGCGCCCTCGCGCATCGCCTGGACCGCGGTCGGGACCGACGCATACGCGGTCATCAGGATGAACGGCACCCCGGGCCAGCGCGCGCGCACCGCCCGCAGCACGTCGAGCCCGTCCCCGTCGTTCATGCGCAGATCGCAGAGCACCGTTGTGACCGGCTCGGTCTCAAGGACCTGGAGCGCCGTCCGCACCCCCCGCGCCGTCAGGACCCTGGCGCCCTTGCCGAGCACCTTCGAGAGCAGCGTCAGCATGTTCGCCTTGTCGTCCACGACAAGCACCGTCGGCTTCATGCGCGCTCCTGGCTCTCCCTTGCTTCGTCGACGAGGACGCCCGGCAGCTCGACCACGAACCGGGAGCCGCCCCCCGGCCTGGGCTCCGCCCGGATCGTCCCGCCGTGCGCGGTGACGAGACCATAGCAGACCGCGAGACCGAGTCCGGTGCCGTCGCGGCGGGTGGTGAAGAACGGCTCGAACAGCCGCTCGCGCGCCTCGTCGGGGACGCCGGCGCCCCGGTCGAGGACCTCGATGAGGTACCCGCCCTCAAGCCGCCTCCCGCGCACGACGATCTCCTCGTCTCCCGCCGTCGCCTCGCGCGCGTTGGCCACGAGGTTGACGACGACCTGCCGGATCCGGAGCGGATCCACCGCGATGAAGGCCGGCTCGGCGTCCACGCAGAGGCGCGGGTCGCCCCGCCCGGGCGGCCCGTCGCAGTGAGAAGCGGCGTCCCGCAGGAGCTCGTCGGCCTGCACGGGGCGCGGCGCGAGGACCGGCGAGCGCGCGTACATGAGCAGCTCCTCGGCGATGCGCTGGCAGGCCGCCGCCTCCTCGTCGAGGATCGCGAGCTCCTCGCGGAGCTCGGGCGTCCCTGCCTCCTTCACCATCGTCTTCACGTAGCCGCGGATCACGGCGATGGGGTTGTTGATCTCGTGCGCCACGCCCGCGGCGACGCGCCCGACCGCCGCGAGCCGCTCCGAGGCGACAAGGCTGGCCTCGGCGCGCGAGAGCGCGTCCAGCATGCGGTTGAACGCGTCGGCGACCGCCGCGAGCTCCACGGCCGCGACCGGCTCGACCCGCGCGCTGCGATCCCCCGTGGCGACGCGCTCGGCGACGCGCTCGAGCGAGGCGAGCGGCGTGGAGAACGAGCGCCAGAGGTTGCGCCCGGCGATCAGGGCGAGCGCGGCGGCGAGCGCGCAGACGGCCGTCGCGAGGATCAGCGCGAACCGGATGAACTGCTCGGCCCGGCGCTCCGCGGCGAGGGCGCGCTCGTCGTAGTGCCGCGCCAGGCGGTCGGCGTGCTCGGTCATGCGGTCGACGAGCGCGTTCGCGCGATCGTGCGCGTGGTGGACAGCGTGCCAGTCCTGCCTGTCGATCGCCGGGAGGATCTCCTTCGCGAAGAGCTCGCTGAGCTCGCGGCTCGCCCTGCCGATGTCGTCGAGCTGCGCGGCTGCGCCGGCGCCGAGGCTGGGCCGCAGCTCGGCGAGCTTGTCGCCGAGCTCGCTCACCCAGGCGTCGTGGTGCGCGACGTGGGAGCGGTCGCGCAGGATGATCGTGTGGGCCTCGTGGATGTACTGCTCGCGCGCGGTGACGCTGAGGAGCGCGGCCCGGCGGGACGCGACCTCGAGGTCGTGCGCCTCGAGGATCGCGCGGCGGGACGCGAGGCCCGTGAGCACCGTGGCGGCGCCGCTCGCCACCACCAGGGCGACGAGGAGGCTGATGACAAGGAGCAGCCGGCGGCGGAGCCGATAGAGGCGCTGCGGAGCGGGAGGCGGAGCCATGGCCGAGGACACCGCCGGCCGCGTCGCAAGCCGCGTACCGGGGCCGCGAGAGGCGTCCTCGGCCCCGATCCGGCCGGGCGACGCGCTCGCCGATCCCGGCGAGGGGGCGATCTGTGACCGAGAGGGTCACAACGCGGTGACCCTGGAGGTCACTGAGAGAGCGATCTGCCGCACCGGAGCGCGGGATCCGCGCGTGTGACGTCTTGGCGCGCTCGTTGCTCGGGGGCATGCTCTCCCGGGCAAGAACCTCGGCTCCAGGAAAGCACGATGCGCCAAATCCTTTTCTCATTGCTCGTCTCGATCCCGCTCCTGGCCTGTTCCACGAAGGAGGCGCCTGGCCACGACCACGCGAAGGCCGGCCCAAAGCAGGGTCCCGCGGCGGCGCCGGCGCCGGCGCCCCACGACCACGCCGCGAGCGAGAAGCGCCCTCACGCGGATCACAACCCCCGCCACGGAGGCCTGGTCACCATGGAGGGCGACAACCACGTCGAGGTCGTTGTCGGGGCCGACGGCGCCGTCGACCTCTACGTGAGCGACGCGGTGCGGACGCCGATCCCGCCGAAGGACGTGGCCGGCACCATCACGATCGAGCCGAAGGGGAAGGAGAAGAAGACCCTCCCGCTCGCGCCGGACGAGGCGAAGGGGTCGCTCTCGGCGAAGGGCCCGGCGCCGGACAAGGCGGATTACACCTGGGATCTGAAGGTGCGCGGCGCGCCGATGAAGATGACCCTCACGGTGCCGGCCGGAGGCACGGCGGCCTTCGCCGACACGCCGGCGCATCACCCGACCGGAGAGCACGCCCACGGCTCGCCCCACGGCGGCGTCGTGCAGTCGCTCGGGGACGGCCACGTCGAGGTGAAGCTCGAGAAGACCGGCGACATCACGGTCTGGATGCTGGACGCGGGCGAGAAGCCCCGCTCGGCGAAGGGCGTCACCGCGAGCCTCCGCCCCGTCGTCGCGGGGGCGAAGGAGGTCCAGCTCGCCTACGACGAGAAGGCCGACGTGCTCCGGGGCAAGGTCGATCCGGTCCAGCAGGATCACCTGGACGGGGTGCTCAGCATCACGCCGGCCGGGGGCGCGGCGGCCTCGCTCCGGTTCGCGTTCCACCTCGAGGGGCACGGCCACACGGGGCACGAGGGGCACGGCCACGACGGGCACGGGCACTGAGATGACGACCCCGCGGCACAGGCGAAAGCAGGGCGTCGCTGCCGCCGTCCTGGCCGCGGCGCTCGCGCTCTGCGCGGCGGCCCCGCGCGCCCTCGCGCACGGGGGCGAGGACCACACGGCGCCCGCCGCGCCGCGCGCCGCGAGCACCGGGACGGAGCACGTCGTGTCGGGAGAGACAGCGAGGTTCTCGGTGGTGGTGAAGTACCCGGCGCGGAACGCGGAGGGCACGCTGCCCGCGCGCGTCTACGTGGCCCGCGCCGACTCCAGCGCGCCGGTCGAAGGCGCGCGCGTCCGGCTCGAGCTGAAGGGCGGGCTGACCTTCGCCGCCGACGCCGCGAAGACGGGCGCGGCCGGCGTGTACGAGCTCGCCCTCCCCGCCGCTGCCCCGGGGGCGACGGCCAACGGGGTCGTGTCGGTCGAGGCCGGGGACGCGTTCGACCTCGTGATCGTCGGCGATCTCCGCTTCGGCGCCGCCCCGCCCGCGGCGACGCCGCCCGCCGCGGCGCCGGCCCCGGGGGTGCCCGCCGGCAGCCTCGCCGTCGGCGCAGGCGCGCTCGCCGTGCTCAGCGGCGCGCTCGGGTATGCGCTCGGGCGGCGCGCGCGGAGGAAGCCGCCGGCGGGGAGCCAGCCTCCGGAGGGCCGGCCCGCGCTCTCGCAGGTGGCCTCGTGAGCCGCGCGCGCCCGCTCACCGTCGGCGCCGTCGCCTCGGCGCTCGCGGTCGCCTCGGCGCTCGCGGCCTTCGGCCTCGAGGAGCGCGCCGACGCGCACGGGGGCGAGGATCACGGCGCGCCGGCGAGGCCGTCCGCGGCGACGGCGGCGGATCCGAACGTGGCCCAGGTGCCGATCGAGACGCAGTTCCTCCTGGGGCTCCGCACCGAGCGCGCGCGGCGCGGCGCGCTGGCGGCGGGGCTCGGGCAGATCGGCACGGTGATCGCGCGCCCGGCCGGCGAGCTCGCCGTGGTCGCCCCGACGGCGGGCCGCCTCTTCCCGCCCGAGGGAGGGTTCGTCCGGCTCGGCGACGAGGTGAAGAAGGGGCAGCCGCTCGCCACGCTCAGGCCGAGCCTGGGCGGCGCGGAGAGCGCGCAGCTCGGGCTGTCGCGCAGCGACGCCGCGTCCCGGGTCGCGGTCGCCGACGCGCGGCTCGGCGTGGCCGAGCGCGAGCTCGCGCGGCGCCGCGAGCTCCGGGGCCTCGTCGCCGAGAAGGAGATCCAGGCCGCCGAGGCCGAGGTCGAGATCGCCCGGGCCGAGGCCGCGCG
>JAICEP010000446.1 GCA_025924095.1 Sorangium sp. | reverse complement strand
TGGCTCGCGCGCGAGCCGGTCGCGGGGCTCGCGCTCGGCGATCGGCTCACGCACGAGAGCGGCAGCCGGTCGCCGATGCGCTGCCGGAGCACCGCGAGGATGTAGTACCAGGCCCCGTAGTTGCGCGGCTCCTCCTGCACCCACACGAGCGGCGTGCCGTCCTTGTAGGGCGCGAGCGCGTTCACGAGCTCCTCGTTGAGCGGGAACAGCTGCTCCAGCCGCAGGATCGCCACGTCCTTGAGCCCGCGCGTCTCCCGCGCGAGCGCGAGGTCGTAGTAGACCTTGCCCGAGCAGAGCAGGACCCGCTTCACGTCGGCGGGATCGACCCCGCTCGTGTCGGGCAGCACGCGGTGGAACTTGCCCTCGGCGAGGTCCTTGATCGTCGACACCGGCCGGTGCGGGCCCTTCGACGTCGCCGGGACGCGCAGCAGGCTCTTCGGCGTCGCGATGATGAGCGGCTTGCGCCACGGCCGGTGCACCTGCCGCCGCAGCACGTGGAACAGCTGCGCCGGCGTCGTCAGGTTGCACACCTGGATGTTGTCCTCGGCGCTGTTCTGCAGGCAGCGCTCGATGCGCGCGCTCGAGTGCTCCGGCCCCTGGCCCTCGTAGCCGTGCGGCAGGTAGAGCACGATGCCGCTCAGGCGGTGCCACTTGTCCTCGCTCGACGTGAGGAACTGATCGACGATGACCTGCGCGCCGTTGAGGAAGTCGCCGAACTGCGCCTCCCAGATGACGAGCCCGTCCGGGTAGTCGAGGCTGAAACCGAAGTCGAAGCCGAGCACCCCCGCCTCGCTGAGCGGGCTGTTGAACGCCTCGAAGCGGCCCGGCGCCTCGGCCACGTGCGACAGCGGCGCGTAGCGCGCGCTCGTCTCCACGTCGCGCAGCACCGCGTGCCGGTGGCTGAAGGTGCCGCGCTGCACGTCCTGCCCGGAGAGCCGCACCGGCGTCTTCTCGGCGAGCAGCGTCGCGTAGGCGAGCATCTCGCCCGTGCCCCAGTCGAACGGCTCGCCGGCGACGAGCCGTTCGTGCCGCAGCTTGAGCGTCGGCAGCACCTTCGGGTGCGCCTTGAAGCCCTGGGGCAGCTCGAGGAGCCGCTCCGACAGCGCGATGAGCTTCTCGGCCGGCACGTTCGTCGGCACGTCCGGCGTCGCGTGATCGGCGCCGCCGCGGTAGTGCGACCACACGCCGCCCATCGAGTAGAGCACCGGCGCGAAGCCCTTCTGCTTCACCTCGTCGAGCGCGGCGGCGAGCGCCTCGCGGCGCCGCACGACGATCTCCTCGGCCTTCTCCTCGGTGATCTGCCCGAGCTCCATGAGGCGCCGGACGTAGACCTGCCGCACGGTCGGCTTCTTGTCGATCGCGGCGTACATCCGCGGCTGCGTGTAGCGCGGCTCGTCGCCCTCGTTGTGGCCGTACCGCCGGTAGCAGTACATGTCGATGACCACGTCCGAGCCGAAGCGCGTGCGGTAGTCGATCGCGAGCTGGGCGACGTGGGCGACCGCCTCGGGGTCCTCGCCGTTCACGTGGAACACCGGGACCTTGAGCATCCGGGTGATGTCCGACGCGTAGCGGGTCGAGCGCCCCTCCATCGGATCGGTCGTGAAGCCGACCTGGTTGTTCACGATGACGTGCACCGTGCCGGCGGTCGTGTAGCCGGGGAGGTTCATCATGTTGAGCGTCTCGGCGACGACGCCCTGCCCGATGAACGCCGCGTCGCCGTGGATGAGCAGCGGCATCACGCGGCGGCGCGCGTCGGTGGCGCCGTCGGCGAGCCGCCGGTCCTGCTTCGCGCGGACGCGCCCCTGCACGACGGGGTTCACGAACTCGAGGTGGCTCGGGTTGAACGTGAGCGTGAGGTGGACGTTGCGCCCGTTCTCGAGCGCCCGGTCGGTCGAGTAGCCGAGGTGGTACTTGACGTCGCCGCTGCCGAGGTGGCGCTCCGCCTCCTTGTCCTCGAAGGCCGCGAAGATCTCGCGCAGGCTCTTGTCCATGATGTTCGCGAGGACGTTGAGCCGGCCGCGGTGCGCCATGCCGACCACGATCTCGTCGACCTCGTGCGACCCCGCGCGCTCGATGATGAGGTCGAGCAGCGGGATGAGGCTCTCGGCGCCCTCCAGCGAGAAGCGCTTCGTCCCCGCCTCGTAGGACTTGTGGATGAACTGCTCGAAGATCTCGGCGTCGGAGAGCTTCGTCAGGATCCGGAGCTGCTTCTGGCGGTCGAGCGTCAGGCGGTTGCGCGTCGACTCCATCTGCTGCTGGAGCCACTGGCGCGCCTCGGGCTCCTCGATGAACGTGAACTCGACGCCGATCGAGCGGCAGTACGTCTCCTCGAGCCGGCGGATGATCTCGCGCAGCGTGAGGACGGGCGGCACGCCGGCGAGGTCGGTCGTCGGGAAGGCCAGGTCGAGGTCCTCGACGCGGAGCCCGAAGTTCGTGAGGTCGAGCTCGGGCGGCGTGGCGGGCGGCAGGCCGAGCGGGTCGACGTGCGCGAAGAGGTGGCCGCGCACGCGGTAGGCGTTCACGAGGGCGTACACGCGCGCCTTGAGCGCGGCCTCCGCGAGCACCTTCAGATCGCGCGACGTCTCGAGCGAGGTCGGGTGCTCGCTGAGCGTCTGCGCGAACGCGGCCTCCAGCGTCTTCGCGGCCTCGCCGTTCGTCTTGCCGTGCCCGTTCCCGGGCGCCGTCGACGGCCGCAGCACGTGAGGCTGGATGGATGGCAGCGCGGCGGGAGCGGGCAGCCTGATGGGCGCCGCCCCGCCGTTCTTGCTCTCGAAGAACGAGCGCCAGCCAGGGTCTACCGACTCGGGGTTCTCGAGGTACTGGGCATAGAGCTCCTCGACGAGCCCTGCATTGATTCCGAAATCAAGCTGCATCGTGTTCGTCGTGCAAATAACGCGGGTCGGGGCGGCACGCTAGAGTCGTTTTCCGATGGCTCCGGCGCATGGGGCGGATCATCGCTCGGGCAAGGGGTCCGAGCGCCTGGAGAAACGGTAGGGAGAAGCGGTAGAAGGGGGCCCATGGATCAAGACCGCGCAACCCCGGGTCGAGGACCGGCGCCCGCCGTCCTCCCCTTCGATCGCTTCCGGGACCACCTCTTCCACGACCCCGGCCTCGGTCTCTGGCTGGACGTGAGCCGGATTCACTTCGAGAAAGATTTTCTCTCCACGATGGAACCGCGCATTCAGGCGGCGCTCGCCGAGATGGCGGCGCTCGAGGGCGGGAGCATCGCGAACCCCGACGAGGACCGCCGGGTTGGCCATTACTGGCTGCGCGCGCCGGAGCTCGCGCCCGAGGCCGCGCTGCGCGCCGCGATCGAGGCGACGAACGCGCGGATCCTGAGCTTCGCGGCGGACGTGCACGCGGCGCGCGTGCGGCCGGAGCGGGCGGCCCGCTTCCGCAAGGTGCTCGTCGTCGGGATCGGCGGCTCGGCGCTCGGGCCGCAGTTCGTCGCGTCCGCGCTGGGGACGCCGGCCGACCGGATGCAGCCGTACTTCTTCGACAACACGGATCCTGACGGGATCGATCGCACGCTGGACGCCATCGGGGACGACCTCGGCGCGACGCTCGCGGTGATCGTCTCGAAATCGGGCGGGACGAAGGAGACGCGCAACGGGATGCTCGAGCTCGAGGCGGCGTACCGGCGGCTCGGCCTCTCGCTCGGCGCGCACGCGATCGCGGTGACGGGGGAGGGGAGCGAGCTCGACAGGTTCGCGACGAAGCACGGCTTTCTGGCCCGCTTCCCGATGTGGGACTGGGTCGGCGGGCGGACGAGCGAGCTCTCGGCGGTCGGCCTGCTGCCGGCGGCGCTGCAGGGGCTGTCGATCGTGGAGATGCTGCAGGGGGCGCGCGAGATGGATGAGGTCACGCGCTCGAAGGAGGTGCTCCGGAACCCGGCGGCGCTGCTCGCGCTCGCCTGGTACTCGGCGACGGGCGGCGTGGGCCGGAAGGACATGGTGCTGCTCCCGTACAAGGACAGGCTCGAGCTGTTCTCCCGCTATCTCCAGCAGCTCGTGATGGAGTCGCTGGGCAAGCGGCTCGATCGCCAGGGCAAGGAGGTCTGCCAGGGGATCGCCGTCTACGGCAACAAGGGCTCGACCGATCAGCACGCGTACGTGCAGCAGCTGCGTGACGGGCTCGACAATTTCTTCGTCACGTTCATCGAGGTGCTCCGCGATCGCGCGCCCTCGCGCGGCGCGATCGAGGTCGACCCCGGCGTCACGACGGGCGACTACCTCTCCGGCTTCCTCCAGGGGACGCGCAACGCGCTCAGCGAGAGCGGGCGCGAGTCGATCTCGATCACGATCGAGGCGGTCGACGCGCGCGCCGTCGGCATGCTGATCGCGCTCTACGAGCGCGCGGTCGGGCTGTATGCGTCGCTCGTGGGCATCAACGCGTACCACCAGCCCGGCGTCGAGGCCGGGAAGAAGGCCGCGCAGGTGGTGCTGGATCTGCAGGCCAAGGTGCTCGCGGCGCTGGCCGCCGGCGCGGGGCGCGCGCTGCCGCTCGAGGAGATCGCGCGGGCGGCGGGCACCGACGACGTCGAGACGGTCTTCTGGATCCTGCGCCACCTCGCGGCGAACCCGGACCGCGGCGTCGTCCGGGAGGTGCCGCAGGGGGGCTCGCCGTTCGACGCGACGTACCGGCTGGCGCGGTGAGGGGGCGTCCGCCCCGGGGGGGCGCTGCCTTGCGCAGGGCGGGCCCCGGCGAGGCGTGAGGGACGCAAGGAGGCGCCGGGAGCCGAGAGGCGCTCCTGGCGCTCGCGCCTCAGAACTGGACGCGCAGGGTCCCGCCGGTCGGGCCGACGAGGAGCTCGGGGGTGTGGAGCGACACCTTGCGCGGGATGTCGCTGCGGACCCAGACCTGCTGGTTGGAGACGAGGCCCGCGACGAGCAGCGCGAAGCCCGTCACCTGGGTGAGCCCGTCGAGGAGCACGAGGGAGCCGGCGACCTGGCCGTCGTCGCGGGAGAAGTCGATGTCCTCGCCCGTGGCGAGCGTGATGAACGGGCCGCCCACCGGCACGAGCAGCGGCGCGTAGCTGCCGGCCCCGCGCTCTCCTTCGGCGAGGATGCTCCCGGCCGTCAGCGCGGAGAGCGCCCACGCGGTGCCGAGGACGATGGTCCCCGCGATCACCAGCCGGCGGCTCATCTGCGTCTCGAGGCGGTAGCCCTCCGGCGGCGGCTCGCGTTCCTTGATGGGCAGCGTCCGCGGCATGCCGAGGATGACGGGCTGTGCAGTTGGCGCGTAGCCCGGCGGCGGCGGGTAGCCTGGAGGCGCGTAGCCCGGCGGCGGGTAGCCTGGAGGCGCGTAGCCCGGCGGCGGGTAGCCTGGCGGCGGGTAGCCAGGAGGCGCGTAGCCAGGCGGCGGCGGGTAGCCCGAGGGCGGCTGCGCGTCCTGCACGGGCGGTGCGACGCCCTCCGCGGAGGCCGGCGTAGCGAGCGCGAGCACGCCGAGCAGCGAGGCCATCGAGAGGACGGTGCGGATCGCGATCACGTGCGTCTCCCTTCGGGGTGAGAGCTCCCGGCGCAGGATCGCCGGCTCAGAATCGCCATCGGAGCTCCGCGGACGACGGGCCTATCGAGATCGCAGGCCACATGGACGCAGCGTGCTCGGGGCCGCGCGGGCTCACCGAGAACTGGCGCTCCAGGTAGACCTCCTCGTGGGCGAAGCCGGCGGCATACAGGAGCAGCCCGCTCACCTGGAGCACGCTGTCCATCGTGAGCCAGAAGAGGCCCGCGCCCTCGACGTCCATGGTCGCCGTGCCGATCATCGGGCCGACGAACGGGATGAACAGCGGCCCGAACTCGTCGAAATCCTCCTCCGCGAGGGTCGCGATGCCCGCGACCGTGAACGAGATCGCGTACGGGATGCCGAACGTCAGGAGCCCCGCCCCGAGGAGCGCGCGGTCCGGCCTGGTCCTGAGCGCGTAGCCGCGCGGGATCGGGTCCCCCTCTTCGTACTGGATGGTCCGCGGGTTCGCCCACGGCGGGAGCGACGGCGGCGGCAAGTAGTAGCCCTGCGGAACGGGCACCAGCGCGCCGCCCGCGGGCGTGGGAGGAGCGCCCGGCACGGCGGGGCTCGCGGACGTGCTGTCGAGCGCGGGCCCCGGCGGCGCGGCCGGCACCTGCGCGGCCGCCGGCGCGGCCAGCCCGATCAGCGCGGCGAGCAGCGCAGCGGCCTGCGCGCAGCGGGCGCGCGGCGCTGCGAGGCGGCGACGCGGCACGATACTCCCTTCCGTTTGCCCGATCGGCATGCTGGCTCCCGTCGCGCTTGCGCGGCGACTCCAAGGAACTGCGGGTGGCTTCGGTGCAGCGAGGCCAGGATACGCGGACTGCTTGCGAACTCAACGAGGCGCGCACGATGTCCGCGCGTCACGGCGGGGTGCGCCCGGGGGCGCCCCGCGCAGCGCGAGCGCCGCCGCCTCCTCGGCGAGGTCCGCGCCGTCGAGCCGGACGTCGGGCTCGAACCCGCGCAGCTCGGCGAAGTCGCCGAGCGGATCGCGGAACGCGCGGGTGCCGAACGAGAGGGTGACGCCCGAGCGCGGGAGCCGGAAGAACGCGATCTCGCCGACGCTCATGCCGCCGCGGGTGTTCTGCCCGGCCACGAGGACGCCCGGGATCTGTCGGACCAGCGCGAGCAGCATCTCGCACGCCGACGCGCAGCCGCGGTCGACCAGGAAGACGGCGCGCCCCTGGAGCGGCCCCGCCGCCCGCCCGCGGACCTGCGCGCCGCGGGTCGTGAGGTCGGCGCGCGGCGCCGCGGCGCCGCGGTCCACGGCG
>JAICEP010000445.1 GCA_025924095.1 Sorangium sp. | reverse complement strand
TTCGGGGTCGACGCCGCGATCGAGACGGCCTCTCCGGTCGCACGCGGCTTCACGCGGCCTGCCCTCCACAGAGGTGAGCGATCGGCTGCCCGCCCCGGTCTGCAGGGCGCGAGCGGCGCAGAGGGCCGCGCGAGGCGCTCCGGGCGCCAGAGTCAAGACTAAAGAGCACTGAACCGGCGACCGAGGTGGCCGGAAGGGATCTGGACGAGGCGCGCAGCGGCCCCTCGACGGCGATGCCGGCGCAGCGGCCGGCGCCGGCGGCGGTCGTCGTGGTCGCCATGCTCGTCGCGAGGCCCGGCCGGAGGGCGCGCGTCGGGTCCGAGCGCCCCGCCGTCCCCCAAGGATGGCTGCGCCCGGCCGGCGTGTCGCCAGGAGCTGGGCCAGGAGCTGGTAACGAGCGCTTACAACACGCCCGCTCGCCGGTTCGACGCGGCCTCACCGCCGAGGTGTGCGCAGGCGGTCTGAAGCCCAAGCGTGTCCCAGCAGAGGTGACAAGGCCGTCCAGGGCAGCCACTGGCGCACGCTCGCCCTGGCGATGCGCAATGTACTTGCAATTTTGCTATCTGGCTGCCCAATGTGCCGCTCGACAGCTCTTGTGGGCGACAATTTGCCCCACCTGTGGCGATTTTGTTCGATCCAGCTTCACCGCGTGACCCGTGGCTGTTGTGTCCGCGGTGAGCGCCCCTACCGGAACCGCGCTGGCATGATGTCTGCTTTTCGTGGTAGCCGATTGTAGGCATCACTGATATCGAAGGAGCCAGGCATGATTTCAACCCCGATGACGCCGACCGAAGATCTGGTTTCCCTCCCCCAGCGGAGGGCCTCCCTCGAATCATCAGCTTCCATGGCTGAGGCGTGCGAGCTAGCCCGGCGGCTCGCCGACATGATCGAAAGCCTCAGGTTCTGCACCCCGGAAGGGGACCAGGCCCAGACCCTCCGCATCGCCGAGGGCATGGCGCGCAGCGTGGCGGACGCCGTGAGCGACGTCATGCGCAGCCGCCGCACGCACGTGGCCTAGCCCATCGCTCACACAGACCATCTCGACAAGGCCGAAGACGGGGGGGCCCACTCCCGGCCTGGAGACCTGCATGAATCAGAAGCGCAAGCGATTGCGACCCGGGGATCCGTACCCGCTCGGCGCAACGTGGGACGGCGCTGGAACGCAGTTCGCGCTGTTCTCGGAGAACGCTGAAGCGGTCGAGCTGTGCCTCGTCGACGACGAGGGGAACGAGCAACGCCTGCCGGTGCGTCATCGCACCTCGATGGTCTGGCACGTCTACGTGCCGGACGTCGGACCCGGTCAGAAGTACGGTTATCGCGTGCACGGCCCCTGGGCGCCGGAGCGCGGGTTGCGCTTCAACCCGCGGGCGCGCCTGCTCGATCCCTACGCGAAGGCGCTCGCGTCGCGGGTCCGATGGGAGGCCAACGGGTTCGCCCACCGCAGCGGCGAGCCCGACGGAGACCTCGTGATGGCCGAGGACGAGGCGCTCGGCCCCCCGCTCGGCGTCGTCATCGACCCCTCCTTCGACTGGACCGGAGAGCAGCGCCCGTGCATCCCGTTCCACCGCAGCGTCATCTACGAGGCGCATGTCCGCGGCCTGACGATGCTGCACCCGGAGGTCCCGGAAGAGCTCCGCGGGACCTACCTGGGCATCGCCCACCCGGCCATCCTCGGGTACCTGCAGTATCTCGGCATCACGGCCATCGAGGTGCTGCCCGTGCACGCCTTCGTGCACGAGAAGTTCCTGCTCGACAAGGGGCTACGGAACTACTGGGGCTATCACTCGATAGGCTTCTTCGCGCCGGACGTGGGGTACCGCGCGGGCGCCGAGGTGGCGTCCGAGGTCCGGCAGTTCAAGGAGATGGTGAAGGCGCTCCACGCCGCCGGGATCGAGGTCATCCTCGACGTCGTCTACAACCACACGGCCGAGGGCAACCACCTCGGCCCGACGCTGAGCCTGCGCGGCATCGACAACCCGACCTACTACCGGCTCGTCCCCGGCAACGAGCGCTACTACTTCGATTACACCGGCACGGGCAACACCCTCAACGTGCGTCACCCGCAGACGCTCCAGCTGATCATGGACTCGCTGCGGTACTGGGTCCTCGACATGCACGTGGACGGGTTCCGGTTCGACCTGGCGGCGGCGCTGGCGCGCGGCCTCCACGACGTCGACCAGCTCTCGAGCTTCTTCACGATCATCCACCAGGACCCGGTGCTCAGCCAGGTGAAGCTCATCGCCGAGCCCTGGGACGTGGGGCCCGGCGGCTACCAGGTGGGCAATTTCCCGGTGCGCTGGGCGGAGTGGAACGGCCGGTACCGGGACACGCTGCGCGACTTCTGGCGCGGCTCCGGCGGCGTCGCCTCCGATCTCGGGTTCCGGATCACGGGGAGCAGCGACCTCTACGAGAACAGCGGGCGCAGGCCGTACACGAGCATCAACTTCGTCACGGCCCACGACGGCTTCACCCTGGCCGACCTCGTCTCGTACGAAGGCAAGCACAACGAGGCGAACGGGGAGGGCAACTGCGACGGCGCGGACGACAACCGCTCGTGGAACTGCGGCGCCGAGGGGCCGACCGATGACCCCGAGATCCTCCGGCTGCGAGCGCGCCAGATGCGGAACATCATGGCGTCGCTCCTCTTCTCGCAGGGCACGCCGATGCTCCTCCACGGCGATGAGCGGGGGCGCACGCAGGAGGGGAACAACAACGGGTACTGCCAGGACAGCCCGCTCACGTGGCAGCCGTGGACCTGGGACGAGCCGTCGCGCGCGCTCCTGGAGTTCACCCGCAAGTGCATCCGCATCCGGCACGAGCACCCGGCGCTCAGGCGCTCGACCTTCTTCAAGGGGCGCCCGATCCGCGGCGGCAAGACCTACGATATCCAGTGGTATCGCCCGGACGGGGAGCTGATGACCGACGAGGACTGGTCGAACCCCTGCACGCAATCCCTGGGGGTGTTCCTGTCCGGAGAGGGCCTGGACGATGTGGACGAGTCCGGCGATCGGCTTGTCGACGACGACTTCTTCCTGCTGCTCAACGCGTCCGCCTGCGACCTGCCCTTCCTCCTCCCCTTCGCCGATGATCCCAGGCCGTGGCAGCTCGTCGTGGACACCCAGGACGACGCCGCGACCGAGGCGCGGAAGGGCGGGGAAGAGACGGCGATGCTCTCGCGCTCCCTCAAGCTCTTCCAGCGGAGCCGGCGCGGCGCCTGAGCGGCCGCGCGCGGCGCGCCTCAGAAGCCGTTGCCTCAGAAGCCGTTGAAGACGCCGAGGAACAGGGGGGGCCCGGCGAACGCCGCGTCGAGGAGCGCGGCCGCCTTGGCGCTGCCCACCACGAAGCCCTGGCTCAGGAGATCGCGCGCCGACGTGGCGCCGAAATAGATCTGCGTGAGCCGCTCGATCGATAGCGAGAGGCGATCGCCCGCCGTGCTGCCGGGCGCCGTCTGGACGCCGCGCGCCGCGAAGGTGACGTCGAAGGCGCGCGGCGCGTCCGTGAACACGGGGTCCTCGACGTCGAGGCCGATGGCGCCGCGGACGCCGTGCTTCCTCGGCGACGGGTGCAGCGCGAGCGCGGCGGCGACGTCGATGATGCGCCCCATCGCGCCGGCCGCCGTCAGGCCGAGGACGTTGCGGCGGTGCGCGACGTGCACGGGCGGGCACAGGCCCGGGTGCCGGGCCGCCGTCTCGTACGCGATCGGCTCGTCGCGGATGCCCGGCTCGTCGAGCAGCGGCGCGCCGTAGCCGCGCGGGAGCACCAGCTCCACGACCTCATACTGGTCGCCGAGCGCGCCGAGGAAGCCGATGAGCCCGCGGTAAGCGCCCGGCGTCGGCGCGCGGAGCTCGCGGACGAGCAGCTGCTGGACGCCGTAGGCGCCGCCCTCCGGGACGTCGAAGAGCAGGTAGCCGGCGATCGCCTTGGAGCCCGGATCGACGTAGACCGCGCCGCTCTGGGAGCGCTTGAACACGCGCACGTCCCACCAGTACTCGCTCCGCTTCAGCTGGCCCGTCGTCTCGGTCCGCGCGAGATCGTAGGCCTGCTTGATGAGCGGCTCGTCCCGCGGGCGGGAGAAGGCCCGCACGTGGCGGCGCAGCACCGAGTCCGGGAGCCGGTCGGGCGAGGTGCGCACGACGTCCCGGAGCTCGCAGACGCCGAAGCCGAACCTGCGGTAGAACGAGAGGCGGAAGGGGTGGAGCAGCGCGAGGGCCTCGCCCCGGCGGCGCATGCGGCGGAGGCTCTCGCGGACGAGCCGATCCGCGATGCCCCGGCGGCGGAACTCCGGGAGCACCGCGACGGACGCGAGGCCCTGGAACGGCACGTCCGCGCCCGCGAAGCTCATCGTCAGGTCGAGCGAGGAGACGTGCCCGACGAGCTGGCCGTCGGTCTCCGCGACGATCACGTTGTCGAGGGCGAGGTGCGCGTGCTCGGTGAAATACCGCAGCCACGCCTCCGGATCGCCCGCCTGGAACGCGCGGTAGGCGGCCGTGGCGAGCGTGCCCTCCTCGCCCTTGCGGGCGCTGCGAAACACGAGCTCGTGGTTGGAACGGCTCGGGGTGCGGGCGCGCGCCATGACGGCTAGGCTAGCCCGCCTTGGAAGGCGCGCCTACAGGGCTCGGCGGTCCGGCGCCGGCCGCCTGGTGCAGCGCGTCCGCCATCTCCTCGGCCGCGCCGAAGCGGCCGGTCGGCTCGCGGGAGAGCGCCTTGACGAACCACGCGTCGAGGGCAGGCGTGATGTCGGCAGAGCGCTCGCTCGGGAGCGGGAAGATGCCGATACGGATGGCGTCCAGCAGGGCCTCGAGCCCCCTCTGCTCGAACGGCGGAGCGCCGGTGAGCGCCTGGTACGCCATGACGGCCACCGACCAGAGGTCCGAGCGGCCATCGACCCGCTTCGGGTCGAAGAACTGCTCCGGGCTCATGTAAACGAGGTTGCCGACGACCGCGCCCGTGGCCGTCAGCGTCGTCCCGTCGGGGTCGACATCTCCCCTGGCCACCCCGAAATCGAGCAGCTTGACGCAGGTGCTCCCGCCGGCGTCGGCGAGGAAGACGTGCTCCGGCGTGATGTCGCGGTGAATGATCCCGAGCCTGTGCGCCGCGGTGAGCCCCTTGCAGAGCTGCGAGACGATGGAGACCGTCTCCTGCAGGGAGAGGCGCGCGGCGCGCGCGAGCCGGTCGGATAGCTTCTCACCACACAGCAGCTCCATCACGATGTACTGGAGGCCGTCCCCGGAGACGCCGTGCTCGTAGACCTCGGCCACGTGAGGGCTCTTGATCCTCGCCATGAGCGCGCCCTCGCGGTGGAACCGGGCAACCGCGGTCGAGTCGGTCGCGAGCGACGCTGAGATGAACTTGACGGCGACGTCCTTGCCGAGCCCGAGGTGATGCGCCGTCCAGATACTGCCGACACCCCCCATCCTGAGGAGGCTGACGAGCGTCAGGTGCGGCGCGACGTGGGACCCAGGCTCAAGCCGCATCGACGTCAGTATGCATGATGGGTCCTTGCCTGGCCACCTGACGGCGGGCAGCGGAGCGGTTCTTCGCCCGCCGCCGCCGTCGCCGCGGCCACGGCCTCGCCGCGCGAGGGCGTCCGCTATTTCGACGGTCGCGGCGCGTCGCGTGCCGGCGCGCGACAGGCGGATGAGCGCAGGGCGTCGCGCGGCTCAGTACAGCCCCTCGGGGGGCCGACCATCGGACATGAACTTCTTCGCGACGGCCGCGATCCGCCGCACGCCGAGCTCCCGCCGGACGGGCACGAGGTAGGTGAGCAGCGCCTCGAGATAGGCGCCGTCGGGCTGCGGATCGGACGCCTCGAGCCGCTGCAGCGCCTCGAGCGTCTTCACGGCGTGCGCCGTGAAGATCGGCCTCACCGCGGCGTCGAACGCGGCGAACGGGGCGAGCTCGGCGAAGGCGCGCCGGCGGCCGCCAGCGTCGAGCTCCCGCGCGATCGCGAGCGCCCCGCCGACGTCGCGCGCCTCCACCGCCTGGCGCAGCGTGCCGCCGGACGCTCGCGCCGCGGGCGGCGCGGCGGCGTCGCCGTGGCGGAGCTTGCCGACGAAGCCGGCGGCGAGCACGGCGAGCTGCGCGGCCTCGCGCGGGAGGGCCTCGCGGCCGAGCGCGGCCGCCGCCTCCGCGAAGGTGACGGCGTGGGTGACGTCGAGCACCCCGACCTCGGCGTCGAGGCGCTGTTCCCAGGCCGAATCGAAGCGCGCGAGGCGGACGGCCGCGGCGTGGCCGATCGCGCCGAGCAGCGCGAGCGGGCCGGCGCCGCGCGCGAGCCAGCGCACGGTCGCCTCCACGGCCGGCCGCTCCCCGGCGAGCACCTCCGCCTCGAAGGCGGCGCGCTCCGCGGGGTCGAGCGGCACCGCGCCTGCGGCGCCCGAGCCTGCGGCGCCCGCGCCTGCGGCGCCCGAGCCTGCGGACCCGGCGCAGGCCTCGGAGCCGGGCAGGGGCAGCTCGACAAGGCGCGCGAGCGCGGCGCGCGTGGCGGTGAAGGGGGGCAGGCTCGTGTCGGCGGTGGCCCAGGCGAGCTGCACCGTCGAGGCGGCGAGGAGCTCGTCGGCCGCGGACGAGAACCGCTCGGCCAGCTCGATCGCCTTCGCGAGGAAGATCGCGCCGTGCCCGTAGTCGTAGAGGTGCTGCGCGACGAAGGGCAGGAGCGCCCGGCGCGCGCCGGCGGTGCCGCGGACCTCGACGAGCTCGCGCATCCGCGCCACGGCCTCTTCGCGCCGCTCCGCCGCGAGCGCCTCGCTCTCCTTCGCCGGCTCGTAGAGCTCGAAGTCTGCGATGCGCACG
>JAICEP010000444.1 GCA_025924095.1 Sorangium sp. | reverse complement strand
GCGTGCGCGCGGTGATGAGCTGGATCACCGAGGTGCTCTCTCCGCACCTCGACGCGCTCGACCGCTGAGCGCGCGGGCGTCTTCAATCGATCTGCGTGATCGTCGAGACTGGCAATCTCTCCTCTCCGCGCGCGCGTTATTCGGTGTTTGTTGATTCCTGTGTGTGCCCACTGTCGTCGCAGGTGGGAGCGTCTCGGTATGTCATGAGCCCGCTTGTGCGCTTCATGTGCAGGATAACCAAGCTCGCTTCATCTCGCGAGTTGAAAGTGCCAGATCGCTTTTGGTGTGCCCTGTCGCACAGATTGGCAATTGTCGATTGCCGTCGATGAAGTTGGTCCTGTAGGGTCATCACACTACGGCTTGCGGTTTAAGACGTACGAAAGGGGAGCGAACGTCATGACATACCTTCCTACTTGTTCTTCCATTGGAGCACAGGGGCTTCGCCGCTTCGGCTGCGCGATTGCAGCGGTGTCTGCGCTCACGGCGCTGTCGGCTCCGGCGAGCGCGCTCCCGGCGTTTCCCGGTGCAGAGGGCTTTGGCGCCGTCGCGACCGGTGGGCGCGGCGGGCGCGTCATCAAGGTCACCAACCTGCGGGCGAGCGGGGCGGGGAGCCTCCAGGCGGCCCTCGACGCGAGCGGGCCGCGCATCATCGTCTTCGACGTGAGCGGCGTGATCGAGGGGGATGCCGTCATCCGCAATGGAAACGTCACCATCGCGGGCCAGACGGCGCCGGGCGCAGGCATCACCGTGCGCGGCCGCCTCCTCGCCAGGTACTCGAATGCGGTCAACAATGTCATCGTAAGATTCCTGCGAGTCCGCCCTGTGTTCGGCGGCTCGGCCGGAGAGCAGTTCGACGGCGCGCAGTTCTCGCTGAACTCGAAGCTGATCCTCGATCACGTCTCCATCGCCTGGGGCGTCGACGAGACCCTGGATCTCTATGAGGCAGATGACGTCACGGTGCAGTGGTCCACCATCGAGTCGTCGTCGATCACGGGCCATCCAGAGGGGGCGCACAATTACGGTCTCATCAACGGCCCTGATGGCCATCGGATCACGATTCATCACAACCTGTTCGCGCATCACAAGGCGAGGTGCCCAGCGGTCGCGAACGGCCCCGCCGATATCCGCAACAACGTGGCCTACAATGTCAGGCACGGGTTCGTGCATCACAACCGGGCGAGCGGCCAGTTCAACATCGTGGGGAACGCGTACATCAAGGGGCCGAGCGATCAGCTGATCCCCTTCTATTTCGACGGCAGCGCCGGCGCGGGGCTCAAGTACTTCCTCGCCGACAACCACATCGACGATCCTGGCAAGTTCACGGGGGTGGTGAACAACCCCTGGCAGAAGCCGTACCTCCATCCGAGCTTCAGCCGGCTCAACAAGCCCGAGTCGCACCGCGCGTCGTCGCAGTTCAACTTCTCGCGCGACGTCCCGGGGTACATCCCCGTGACGACGCACAGCGCGGCGGACGCCGCTCGGCTCGTCCTCGCGCAGGCGGGCGCGCTGCCGCACGACGTCGTGACGAGAGGCGTCCTTCAGAACATCGAGCGCCGCGACGGCGCGTGGGGCGCTCGCTACGCGAAGAACCTGATGGAAGGGCTCACCCCCGGGACGGCGCCCGCCGACGCCGACCGCGATGGCATGGCGGACGCGTGGGAGCGCGCGCACGGCCTCAGCCCGTCCAACGCAGACGACCACAGCAGGGTGATGTCGTCCGGCTTCACAGCGGTCGAGGAGTACATCAACGAGCTCGCCGCCGCGCTGATCAGCGATGCAGAGAGCAGCCTGGCGATGCTCCAGGGCGACGAGCTCGACTAGCGACCTCGTCGCCCCGGCTCGTGATAGGCCTCGATAGGCCTCGTTCGCGGTGCCCGAGGAGGAGGTGCTCGACGGCTCGACAGCGCGTCGTGGCCCCGGTGCGTCCTGTCCGCGCCGCGCCGCGTCGCGTCGCGTCGCTGACCAGCTCGTTGCGCAGCCCGTCCTGCCTGCTAGGTTCCCCGCGGCGCTCCACGAGAGCGTCCCGGACGAGACGCGCCGTACCCGGTCAGGACAAGACGACGCAGCCACACCACGAGGAGATTCGTCTTGTCCTGGCTGTTGTTGCTGTTCGCAGGTCTGCTCGAAGTCTGCTGGGCTGTCGGGCTCAAGTACACACAGGGCTTCACGCGCCCGCTGCCCACCGTGCTCACGATCTCGGCGATCGTCGTGAGCATCGTGCTCCTCGAGGCCGCCTCGCGGACCCTGCCCATCGGCACGGCCTACGCCGTCTGGGTCGGCATCGGGGCGTCCGGGGCGGCGATCGCCGGCATTTTTCTGTTCGGCGAGCCTGCCACGCCCGCGAGGCTCGGCTTCCTCGCGTTGCTCGTCGTGTCCATCCTCGGCCTCAAGCTGTCGAGCTCCTGAACGATCGCCGCCCCCGGCGCGCACGACCGACCGCCTCGGGTCGACTAACCTTCCCTCCATGCACGGAACCCCCGAAGCCCGCGCCCTGCACGCGCAGTTCCCCGCCATCGATCTCCACGCCGACAGCCTCATGTGGGCGCGCTGGGTCGGCTACGATCTGCACGAGCGCCACGAGCCGCCGTTGCCGCTCGCTGCCCTGGCCGGGCACGTCGATGTCCCCCGCCTCGTCGAGGGCGGCGTCGGCGCGCAGTTCTTCGGCCTTGTCTCGGTGCCCATCGGGCAGCGGCGCGGGCTCGCCGCCGTCGTCGACGAGCAGATCGACCTCCTGGAGCAGGCCGTCCGCGCGCAGCCGGGCCGCCTCATGAAGGCGCTCACCGCCGAGGACATCGAGGCGGCGAGCGCCCGCGGCGCCGTCGCGGCGCTGCTCGGGATCGAGGGGGCGCACGCCCTCGAGGGCGACCTCGACACGCTCGAGCGCTTCGCGCGGCGCGGCGTGCGCTACCTCGGGCTCTGCCATTTCAGCGCCAACGACGTGTGCTATCCCGCCTACGGCCGCGGGCGCAGGGACGGTGAAGGCCTCACCCCCTTCGGCCGCGAGGTCGTGCGCCGCGCCGAGGATCTCGGCGTCATCGTCGACCTCGCGCACATCAACCGCGCTGGCTTCCTCGAGGCGTGCGCGCTCGCGCGCCGGCCACCCATGGTCAGCCACACCGGCGTTGCCGGCGCGTTCGAGCACTGGCGCAACATCGATGACGAGCAGCTCCGCGCCCTCGCCGACCGCGGCGGGTGCGCCGGGATCATCTTTTGCCCGCTCTACCTCGGCGGCAACGGCCTCGCCCCCGTGGTCAAGCACCTCCTGCACATCATCAACGTTGCCGGCGAGGACACCCCCGCGCTCGGATCCGATTGGGACGGCTTCATCGTTCCCACACGTGAGCTCTGCGATGCCGCCCATCTTCCGCTCTTGACGGATGCGCTGCTCCAAGCTGGGTTGAGCGAGCGTGTCATCGGCAAGTTGCTGCGCGGTAACGTAATGCGCACCTTGAGCGATAATCCGCTTCCAACGAGGCTCCAGGCTGCGTAGTGTCTCTCGACAGGGCCGTCGGGGTGGGTGGTCCCTCCGGCGCTGCACGAACTCATCCTCACGCGGAGCGGATGCAGGCCATGACTCTCCATCGCCTCGCTGCACAGGGCTATGCCACTGCAGCGGATGCCTACGAGAAGGGGCGCCCCGACTACCCGCGCGGCGCGATCGAGCTCCTGCTCGACACCCTCCGCATCGACGCCGCGAGCACGGTGCTCGATCTCGGCGCGGGGACCGGCAAGCTCACGCGCCTCCTGGTGCCGACGGGCGCCCGGCTCCTCGCGCTCGAGCCGGTCGAGGGGATGCGCCGCAAGCTGGGCCAGATGGTCCCGTCGGCCATCCCGCTCGACGGCGTGGCCGAGGCGATCCCGCTGCCCGAGGCGTCGGTCGACGCCGCGGTCGCCGCGCAGTCGTTCCACTGGTTCCACGGCGATCTCGCGCTCACCGAGATCCACCGGGTGCTCCGGCCGAGGGGGCGCCTCTCCCTGCTCTTCAACCTGCGGGACGAGCGCGTCGACTGGGTCGCTCGCATCTCCCACATCCTCGACCGCTACGGCCGGGATGCCCCGGTCCACCGGTTCGGGGCCTGGCGCCAGCCTTTCTCCGACTCCCGCCTCTTCGCGTCGATCCGAGAGCACGAGCTCACCCACACGCAGGAGCTCGATCTCGACGGGCTCCTCGAGCGCGTCGCCTCGATCAGCTACATCTCCGTGCTTCCCCTGAAGGAGCGGTACGCGGTCCTGAACGAGGTCCGCGAGCTGGCCGGGAACCACCCGGACCTCGCGGGCAAGAGCGTGTACCTCTTTCCGTACCGGACGCTGGTGGCCTTCTACGAGCGGCGCTGAGCGCCCCGTACGCCCGCTGCGGGAGGCGCCGTGCTAGAGCGGCGCCTCATGTCGGCGCATGAAGTCGTGATCGTCGGCGGCGGGCCGGCGGGCCTGAGCACGGCGATCTTCCTTGCCCACCATCGCCCGGCCCTCACCGACAGGATCGTGGTGCTCGAGAAGGAGCGCTACCCGCGGGACAAGTGCTGCGCGGGGGGGCTCGGCGAGCGAGCGGACAGGGCGTTCGCGGCGATCGGGGTGACGATCGACGTGCCCTCGGTCGTGGTGCACGGCGTCAGCGCGGCGTTCCAGACCGGCGAGATCGCGCTCCGCGAGGGGAACATCGGCCGCGTCGTCCGGCGCGTCGAGTTCGATCGCGCCCTCGCCCTCGCCGCGCGGGCGCGAGGCGTCCGGATCGTCGAGGGGACGCGGGTCACCGGCGCCTCCCTGAGCCCCCACGGCGCCCGGATCGAGAGCTCGGCCGGGGCCTTCGACGGCCGCGTCGTCGTCGGCGCGGACGGGGTCGGCAGCGTCGTTCGCCGCGCGATGGGGCTGCCGTTCGGCAGGCTGCGCGCGCAGGCCGTCGAGGTCGACACCGAGCCCGTCGCGGGGGACCGGGCGCGCGACCTCCTGCACTTCGAGATGCGGGACCGCTCGTTCCCCGGCTATCTGTGGGATTTTCCCACGATCGTGGGCGGGCGCGAGCTCGTCTGCCGGGGAGCGTACGTGCTGCACGAGGGCGCCCTCGGCGCAGCGCGCCCCGCGCCCGACGCCGAGCGCGTCCTCCGGAGCCGGCTCGCGGCGCTCGGCCTCGATCCGGACCGCTACCGGCGGAAGCGCTTCGCCGAGCGCGGTCTCGACCGGAGGGCCGCTGTCGCGCGGCCTGCGGCCCTGCTCGTCGGCGAGGCCGCGGGCATCGATCCGATGCTGGGAGAGGGGATCGCCCAGGCGATCGCGTACGGCGCCCTCGCGGGCGAGTACCTCGCCGAGAAGCTCGAGGCCCGCGATCTCGGGTTCCACGACTGGGCCCGGCGCGTCGAGCGCTCGCTGCTCGGCCTGGACATCCGGTTCCGGCGCCGGGTGATGCGCGCCTTCTACGGCGCGCCGCGGGAGCGCGTCGAGCGCTATCTCCTCGGCGAGCCGTCGTTCCTGCGCTTCGGCATGCGCCACTTCGCCGGCAGACCCCAGGTGGCGTCCGACGCGCTCCGCGCCGCCGCGACGGGCGCGCTCGTCGTCGGCCGGCTCGGGATCGAGCGCCTCGTCGCGTCGCTCCCGCCGCGGGGCGTACATGGCCATGGCGATGGCGCTGGCGCGCACCCGTAGCGACCCGCGCCGCGCCCGTGCGCGCCGGCCCCCCTCGACAGCGCCATGCTAGCATCGCCGGCCATGATCGCGCCGATCCAGCCGGCGGCCGGGATGCTCTTCGGAGAGTTCCGGATCGTTCGACCCCTCAGCGCCGGGGGCATGGGCGCCGTGTACATCGCCGAGCAGGCGAGCACCGGCAAGCTGCGCGCCCTCAAGCTCATGCACCCCCAGCTCTGCGCCGACACCCGGCTGCGCGAGCGCTTCGAGCAGGAGGCGCGGGTCGGCGCGCTCGTCGAGAGCGATCACATCGTGCAGGTGATCGGCGCCGGCATCGACCCGGCGAACGGCGTGCCGTGGCTCGCGATGGAGCTGCTCGAAGGGGAGGACCTCGCGCAGCGCATGAAGCGCTGCGGGCTGCTCCCGCCCCAGGAGGTGCACGAGATCTTCCGGCAGCTCTGCCACGCGCTCGGCGCCGCCCACCGAGCGGGCGTGGTCCATCGGGACATGAAGCCGCAGAACGTCTTCCTCGCGAGGACGCACAGCGCGACGGCGCCGTGGTCGGTCAAGGTCCTCGACTTCGGCATCGCGAAGATCGCCGCGGAGGCGAGCACGATGGCGACCGCGTCGCTCGGCACGCCGCTCTGGATGGCGCCCGAGCAGACGGACACGCGCGGGCAGATCGCGCCGGCGACCGACGTGTGGGCGCTCGGGCTCATCGCCTTCGCGATGCTCACCGGCCGCACGTACTGGCGCGCCGCGAACGACCCGATGGGCACCGCGATGCCCGTGCTGCTCCGCGAGATCCTCTTCGAGCCGATCGACCCGGCCTCGACGCGCGCGACGGCGCTCGGGAGCGCCGGCAGCCTCGTGCACCCGTTCGACGCCTGGTTCGCGCGCTGCCTCGCGCGCGAGCCGTCGGAGCGCTTCCAGACGGCGCAGGAGGCGTTCGACGCGCTCGGGCCGGCGCTCTTCGCCGACCCGCGCAGCGCGCGCCCCGCCGGCGCCGCGATCTCGGCGGCGCCGCCCGGCGTCGCGGCGGCGGCGGTCACCTCCGCGGGGACGGCCTCGCGCCTCTCGATGACCGGCCCGACCGAGGTGGCCGCCGACGCGCAGCGCCCGCCGTCAGCGGCCCCCGGCGCGCGCTGGGGTGCGCCGCCTTCCTCGCAGCCGGCG
>JAICEP010000443.1 GCA_025924095.1 Sorangium sp. | reverse complement strand
CCTCGCTCGAGGAGCTGATCCGGGAGCAGGCGGACAAGATCCAGCGCTTCAACGACCACATCAACAGCTGCGCCGTGGTCGTCGAGCGCGAACACGCGAGCCAGGGCACGGGCGGCGAGTACCGCGTGCGCGTCGACCTCCACGTGGCCGGCAAGCACGAGATCGTGAGCGAGGAGCGGGCCGCCAGGAACCTGCTGCCCACGGCGGTGCGCGACGTGTTCCACCGCGCCGGTCGCCAGCTGAAGAAGCTCGCGAGCGAGCAGCGGAGCGAGGTGAAGGCCCACCCGGCGCAGGACACCGCCGGCGTCATCACGAAGCTGTTCAACGACTACGGGTTCATCAGGACGATCGAGGGTCGGGAGATCTATTTCCACGAGCGAAGCATCGTATCGGCGCCGTTCGCCGAGCTGAAGATCGGCATGGGCGTCGCCTACACGGAAGAGGACGGCGACGAGGGGCCTCAGGCGAGCACGGTGCGGGTCGTGGACGCGCGCGGCGGCAACCGCAGCCGCGAGGAGATACCTACGCTCAGCTAGGCCGAGTAGGCCGAGCGAAGAGAGCGCGGGGCTCGTGCGCGCGGCGCGCGGACCCCGCCTCTCCCTCGTCCGCCCTGCGAGCGGCTATATCCTCGTATCGCGCGGCAACCGCGGGAGAGGCGCCCGCGGCGGCGTCGTGTCCATCGGGGGCTCGGCCGGCGGCGTCGCGATCTCCTCCTTCTCTTCCTGTGCAGGCACCGCGTCCCCGTCCCGAGGAGGATCTGGCTGCGGCTGCGCCCTCTGCCGCCTCGCCTCCCACGCCTCACGCTGCCGCTCCAGATCGTCGATCCGGTCGGAGGCCTCGTCGAGCTTGCGCTCCAGCCAGCCCACGCGCGCGGATTCACGCCTCAGCTCCGAGAGCGCCGCCCTGAGCTCGTGATCTCTCGAGCGGAGGGCGGCCCTCACCCGCTCGCGCTCGCTCTCGGCTTGCTCGATCCGCGCCGACAGGCGCTCGCGGTCGATCTCGAGCCCGGCGATCTCGTGCTCCATGGCGCTCTTCGACTGCTCGTAGCGCACGTCGGCCTCGGCCTTCGCGGCCGACGCGGCCTGGGCCGCGCGCCTCGCCCGGAGCTCGGCGTGCTCGGCCAGGCGCTTCGCGTCGTTCATCGACTCCTTGGCGGAGTTGGCGCTCTTCGCGTCGTCGCTCGCCCGCATCGCCAGGGCGAGCGCCTCCTCGGTCGCGCGCTGCGCCTCGCTCATCTTCGCGAGCGCCTCCTGCGCCGAAGCGTTCGCGGCCGCCTCGAGGCGGCTGTGCTCCCGCGCGGCGCGCTCGGCGGCCTCGGCCGTCTTCCGCGCTCGCGCCGCGTGCACCCAGAACACGGTGGTCGTCGCGACCATGCCCATCAGCACGACCACGCCGAGGGCGAGGAGCCCCCGCGTGAGGCGCTCGCGGCGCGCCTCCGCCGCGACGGCGGCGTCGAGGAAGGCGCGCTCCAGAACGGTGAGATCGTCGATGTCCCGCGCCCAGGCGGACAGCTCGTGCAGCGCTTTGCCGCGAGGCAAGAGCCTCGGTGCCTTGCCGCCGAGGACCCACCTCGTGAGCGCCTCGTCGAGCTCCTTCTTCGCCCGACCGAGCCGGTGGAGCGCGCTCGCCACCTCCGTCATGCGCGGCCGCGCCTCGGGCTCGAACGACAGCACCCGGTGGACGAGGGCGACGAGATCGGGCGGCGTGGAAGCGCTCATCGGGGGCGGCCATGCCCCGCTCGGCGCGTCGGGCGTCCGCCCCTCGAGCAGCTCATAGAGGATGACGCCGAGGGAGTAGACATCCGCCTTGACGTCGACGCTCCCGGAGTGGCGCTCCTGCTCCGGCGCCATGTAGCTCCTCGTCCCGAGGCCCCACACGCCCTCTTGCGTGAACGGCATCGTGGGCTGTCCCGCTCCGTCGCTGTGCGGCGCGGGCTCGATCGACGCGCGCGACCCCCGCGCCACCGCGGAGGAGGCCGCCTCGGGCGGGATCTCGACCGACGCGGGGTGGATCGCGGGCCTGCTGACGCTCACGACGGGGAGGCTCCTGAGCGCGTCGTCCTCGTCCTCGCGCGCGTCGCTCTCTGACGTGGCGCCCGCGACGCGCGCGGTGCCCGCCGCGAGCGCGGGGCCGTTCGTGGTGGCCACCGTCGGCGCCGGCCGCGTCGAGAGCTCGGTGCGGATCGTGGGCACGGACGCGGGCGCGATGGAGCCCCTCCCCTCCAGCTCCAGCACCTCGGGGAGACCGCCCCAGAGCACCTTCGCGATGCCGAAATCGAGGATCTTGACGCGGCTGCCCCCGGGCGCGAGCTCGTCGTCGACCACCATGATGTTCTCCGGCTTCAGATCGCGGTGGACGACCTTCGACGCGTGGGCCGCGGCCATGGCCGAGGCGATCTGGTAGCCGAGGCGCACGACCTGCCGCGGCCGATCCGCGGGCGGCGCCGCCTGCACCCAGTCGCGCAGCCCCTGCCCGTCGAGGTGCTCCATCACGATGTAGGGCGAGCCGTCCTCGAGCTCGCCGGAGTCGAAGACACGGACGATGCCCGGGTGGTTGATGATGTTGACGGCGATCGCCTCCTGCCGGAAGCGGGCCACGACGTCCGGCCGGCGGGCGTAGTCGCCGAGCAGCACCTTGATCGCCGCCCGCGCCCGCGTCTTCGGGTGCCGCGCCCGGAACACCCGCCCCATCCCGCCGCGGCCGAGCTCGCCCTCGATGAGCCAGCCGCGCAGGACCGCGGGGAACGGCGCGAGCTCGTCCTCGATGCGGTCGGAGGCCGGACGCATCTCCATGCCCGACCATCCTGCACCTGCCCGCCCTGCGGCGGAAGCCCCGACGCGCGCCGGCGCGCCTGACCCCTCGACCGATGGGACGGGGGCATGGACGCGCCGGCGCGAGGGGCTCAGGTCATCCCGCGCTCGCGCAGTAGCCTGCCCACACCTCCGGGATACGCCGCTCGCTCAGGCCCATGACGGGCGCCGGCGGCAGCCACTTCGGCTTCACCGGGGCGCGGAGCAGCTTCATGCCGGCCTGCTCCGGCGTCCGGCCCCGCTTCGTCGTGTTGCACGCGTAGCAGGACGCGACGATGTTGTCCCAGACGGTCCTGCCGCCCTGCACGCGCGGGACGACGTGGTCGTAGTTGAGCTCGCGGGCCTCCTTCTTCACGCCGCAGTACTGGCAGCGGAAGCCGTCGCGCAGGAGGACGTTGACCCTCGAGAACCTCACGCCGCGCTTCATGGTCAGCGTCGGCCGCTTCAGCCGCACCACCGCGGGCGCCTTGATCGAGAGCGACGGCGACCGGATGTCGTCGTCGTATTCCTCGATGACCTCCACCTTGCCCAGAAAGCTCATCGTGACAGCGGTCTGCCACGAGATGACCTTATGGGGCACCATCCATGGCGTCAAAAGCAGCGTCTGCGCGGTCATGGCCCACCTCTCTAGCGTCTCTTTCTCTTCATGATGTCACTCCACGTCACGTGCGATCGGTGCCCGGGGAGGGAGTCGAACCCCCAGTAGGCTGGGTCTAAGCCAGCAGCGTTTGCCGTTTCGCCACCCGGGCAGGGTGTCACCGATGGGACTCGAACCCACATACCTCGAAGGGCGCAGGATCTCAGCCTGCTACGTATGCCGTTCCGTCACGGTGACGTCCGCGCGCCGCGGTCTGGGTGGGAGGATTCGAACCTCCAGCCCCCGGCTCCCCGAGCCGGTGCTCTACCAGGTTGAGCCACACCCAGAGGGTCTTCGTCGCGCGTCGCGGCGAGGCGTCGCCTCTCCGCGGTCTGGGTGGGGGGATTCGAACCCCCAGTCCCCGGCTCCCGAAGCCGGTGCTCTACCAGGTTGAGCCACACCCAGAAATGTGTCGCTGAGATAGAATTGGCAGGCTCGCTCGCTCGGGCGCGGGCTCCCGAAGTAGCACGCAGGCGAGCGGAGCGGCCCGGCGTCCCCAGCGGGATTCGAACCCGCGTCTCCGGAGCGAAAATCCGGCCGCCTGAGCCTCTAGCAAGATGGGGACGTGGTCACGTAGCCATGCAATAGCGGTCGCCGGCCGCGGGAGCTCCCGCTCCGCGACGTCGCGGGCGCGGTCCTCTCCCGAGGCGCGGCTCGTGGCTGGAGCGGTGGAGGAGAATCGAACTCCCGTCGCGAGCTTGGCACGCTCGCACTCTACCATTGAGCTACCACCGCAGGTTCTCCAGCGACTCGACTCTCGCGTCAGATCTTCATCGTCATCTCCTTCTCCACTGGCTCCATTGGACGGCCGTCCGTCGGTTTCGTTGGGTCAGGCTCGCTCTTTTTTGGAGGGAGCCGGGCGTGCAGGAATCGAAGTATCTCGCAGGAGCTCTGTAGAGCTCTCGAGGCGCCCCCGAGGAGGATCGAACTCCCCTCACCTGATCGACAATCAGGCTGCCTCACCAGATGCATACGAGGGCAACACGGCGCCGCCGGCGGGACTCGAACCCGCGACATCCTAGGTAATGATAACCGTCCTCCTTCGGCCCGGGTCGGGCAAGCGGGCGGAGAACGGTATAGGTGCTCTACCAGGCTGAGCTACAGCGGCAAGGTCGGGATCCGAGAACCGTCGTCCCTCGGCCCGGGTCGGGCAATGGGCGGACAACGGAGGGCGGGATCCCGGCGCCCCCGGCGGGACTCGAACCCGCATCGACCGGCTTCGTAGGCCGGCCCCTATCCATTCGGGCTCGGGGGCAGCTCCTGGGAGCGGAACGCTGGAGTCGAACCGCACCCGGCGTCGGACGGACGGGCCGGCGGAGCCCGTCCGTCACGCTCTCTGTCACGAGGCACCCCGGGTGAAATCCGCCATCACCTGGGGGGCCGCCCCGTCGAACCCCACGACATCGAGCATGCCGGGGTCCGTCGGGTCGGCGATCGAGAAGCCGGTCGACGTCATGCCGACGACGACAAGCTTCGCCGGTCGGCCCATCGCCTGCCGGTAGTCCCTGAGCGCCTGAAACGGGTGAACGCCGCCCGCCCAGGTCTCGTTGTCCGTGTAGATGACGAACGAGTCGACCTCCACCCGGTTCCGCTTCGCCCAGATCATCGGCAGAGCGCAATCGGTGCCGCCGAAGGGGAGGCCCTCCACCGCGCGCAGCACGTCATCGAGCCGCTGCTCCGGCGAGATCGACAGCGGCAAGAGGCCGGAGACTCCCCCGCCCCACTTGCCGCCGTACCCGCCCGACGCCGCCGAGAAGCCGACCACGCTGTACTCGCGCTCGATCCTCGCCGTCGCCATGGCCATGGCCGCGCTCGCCACGCGCGGCGTCAGGCCGGGGACACCAGCGATGTTACCGCTGGTCATGGATCCGGAGATGTCGAGCGCCAGGAGGTGCTTCTTCCTGGTCGGCTCGACCGCCCGGAACGCGAGGTAGAACGCCTCGTTCAGCGCGTCGACGATCTCGCGGACCGGGGTCCACGAGAGCGCGTTGGCGCGCCGGCGAGCGCGCTCGCCGTGGCCCTGCTCATAGACCTTGAGGGCCGAGAGCACGGCGACGGGGTGGACCCGCGCCGCGGCCAGGCGGCCGGCGTCGGTGAGCTGTTGCGCCACCCTGCGGGACGCGTCGCTCATCGGCGAGAGCACGCCGATCGCGGTCATCTTCCCCAGGTTCCGGAGGAGCGCGGTCTGCGGCATGTGCTCGAGCAGCGCCTCCCAGACCGCGGGGTCGTTCTTCCACTCGGTCTGGAGCATCTCGTGCGTGAAGCGATGCTGCCTGATCAGCGCGGTGACCTGCTTCCGGTTCGTCGCCGCGCGGAGCGACTCGAACGCGCGCACCGCGTCCGGCAGCTCCCCCGGGGGCAGCGCCTTGCCACGCGCCGACTCCTTGCCGAGCGCCTCGATGCCGCCGACGATCCAGCGGTACAGGGCGTCGTGCTGCGGGGTCGGCGCGACCGGATGCGCGAGCCGCAGGAGATCGCGGTGGCTGAACCCGTCGCGCTGCTGGTACTTGATCGCCTGATACGCGACCCTGTCGACCGGCTTGCCGTTGTACCAGGCAGCGACAGCGGACCGGAGCCCGCGCCCCCACTTGCGGAAACCCTGCACGTCGCGGGCGAAGTGGAAGAGATCCGTCCCCGTGCGGCACACCTCGGGCAAGGCCGCGAGGGCAGCCTTCCGGGTCTCGAGCTTCGGGTCGGCCGAGGCCATCGCGAGCGCGAAGATCGCAGGCGCGTTCTTCGGCGCTCGCCCCGAGCCGCTGATGTCGACGAGGCGCTGCACGGCGCGGGGCCCGTCCGCGGCGAGGCAGGCCTCGACGGCGCGGGCGTTCTCCACGGTGAGCTTCCGCTCGGTCGCGTAGTAGGTCCCCCCCTCCGCGCCGAGGATGAGCCAGCGGTCGAGCCTCGCCCACTCGTCGAGGGCGAAGGCGAAGCCACCGGCGCTGTTCTTCGCCTGATCGGCGCGGGCCTTGTGCCGCTGCGGGGTGACCAGCGCGGCAAAGTGCTTCAGATAATTGGCCATGACATCACCTCCGGCCCGAGAGCCCGGGCAAAAGAGGACGGATAAGCGGCGCGCTCGGAGGATCTACCAAAGATAACCGAGCGCAATCGACCCGTCCTGGGTGGGCGTACGGGGATCGAACCCGCCTTCGCAGGGTCACAACCTGCCCTCTTCACCAGAAGAGTAACACCCACGCAAACTATCGTCGGGATGGCCGGATTCGAACCGGCGGATCTCCTCACCCCAGATGAGGCGCCTTTCCACTGGGCTACATCCCGGAGCGTCTGCCCACGGCAGGCGCCCACCGCCCCCGGGCCCGGAGGCGAGCCCGAGCCTCGCGTGAACGAGGCGGGCCCTGCCCTCCGAGCGCCGGG
>JAICEP010000442.1 GCA_025924095.1 Sorangium sp. | reverse complement strand
TCCCCTCGCCGGGTCGCCACGACGATCCCGGGCTCCTCGCGGATCACCGCGCCGCCCTCGGCGACATGCCAGGTCCGCGGCGCCCCGTCGCGCGCGCTGCCCCAGACAAGGACCACCCCGCCAGACGCGGCATTGCCCGCCGCCTGGGCCTCGGGCGGGCGCTGGGCCGGCATGAGCGGGATCTCGAGGGGAACCGGAGGCGCGGATTGCGGCCGGGCGGCACAGCCGGAGATCAGCGTCAGCAAAGCGATCAGCGCAGCGGATCGAGAACACGGCATGCCCGCCCGGAGGAGCACGGCGCGTGCCGCGGAGCGCCGCCTGGAAAGCCCGGGCCGCGCCGACGGCAGGTGTCGTCGCGGGCCCACGTTGCGTGGCAGGCCAGCCCCATCACGGGCCGGCCCCATCACGACCCAGCCAGCGGCAGCGCCCGGCGGAGCAGCTCCCGCTGCGCGGCGCTCAGCCGGATCCCCGGCCTGCGCTGCCGGAGCTGGGCCTCCACCTCCTCGACGCGGGCAGCGGGCCCCCGGGCCAGCAGCAGCGCCGTCGCGAGGGTCGCCGACCGGCCGTGACCGGAAGCGCAATGCACGTAGACGCCGTCCTCGTCGCGGAGCCGGCGCAAGAGCTCCCGGAGCGCCTCCAGCTCGGGCCCCGTGCCGTCGAGCACCGGCACGCAGAGATAGCCGGGATGGCGGCGTATCGCGGGGGCGGCCGGAAGCTCGGCCGTCAGATCGACGACCCGCCGCACGCCTGCCGGCAGCTCGTGGGCGAAGGGCCGCCTTCCCACCCAGAGCCCCGGCGCCACCTCGTTCGCGCAGTCCGCCCGCCGGAGCAGGCGTTCGGCGCGCCAGATCGCCCAGGCCAGGAGGAAGTACGGCCCGAGCAGGCAGAGAGCCCAGGAGGCCAGCGTGCCGTCGGGCCGCTTGCCCAGCAGCGCAGGCCGGCGCGCGAGGTACGCGGCGCCGACCAGGAGGAAGCTCAGCGCCGCCCAGAGGAGGACGAGCGCCGCCCCGCCGGCGACGACGGCGAGCGCGGCGAGGGAAGCGCTCAGCGCGATGAACAGGATCCCGTAGCGCATCGAGCGGCCATGTCCCGAGGAGGTGAGCTCACGCTAACCCCTTTCCGCTCGCCCTGGAGCTCGTTTCCTGACCGTCCCGGCCGCGCCCGGGCCCGCGACCGGCTCGCACGCGACGGCCCTCTCGATGGCGGCGCGGAGCCAGCGGTGGCCCTCGTCGCCCTCGGAGCGTTCTGGCCAGACGAGCGTCAGCGTGTAGCCCTTGATCTCGACCGGACACGGCCGCACCACGAGATCGAGCTTCCGGGCCAGCGCCCCGGCGACTCGCGCAGAGACGGTGAGCAGCAGGTCGGAGCCGGAGAGGATGAAGGGCGCGACAAGGAAATGGGACACGGTCAGGGTCACCCGCCGGTGCAGCCCCCGCGCTGCCAGCTCACGATCGATGACGCTGTGGTCCTCCCCGTGCGGCGAGACCATCAGGTGCTCACAGGCAGCGTAGCGCGCCGCGGTGAGCGCCTTCCGGGACGCCGGGTGGCCTCGTCGCATCACGCAGACGAGCTGCTCGGCTACGAGCAATGTGGACCGACAGCCGTCGGGCACCGGCCCGCCCCGCCCCAGCTTGGCGTCGAGCTCGCCGCGGCGCAGGAGCTCGGCGAAATCCGCCGGGATGTTGCGGCACCGCAGGTTGACGTGCGGCGCCTCGGCGGCGAGGAGCCTGGTCAAGGGCGGGAGCACGAGCAGCTCGAGGTTGTCGGTCGCGACGAGCCGGAACGTGCGCCTCGAGCGCCCCGGGTCGAACCGCTCGACCGGACGGAAGACCTGCTCGAGACGCTCGACGGCCTCCGCCGCTCTCGGCGTCAGATCCCGCGCTCGCGCGCTCAATGTCATCTGCCTGCCGACCTGGACGAGCAACGGATCCCCGAAATGGGCGCGCAGCCGCGAGAGCGCGTGGCTCATCGACGGCTGCGTCACGCCGACGCGCCGCGCGGCGCGCGTGACGCTCTTCTCCTGGAGCAGAGCGTGCAAGGCCACGACGAGGTGGGTGTCCACCGATTGCAGGCGCATGGTCGATGGATAGCACGCCAACCCATAGATACCATCTATGCCATGGCGCGCCGACCGTCGATTGGACGGCAGGCCCACGGGCGCGTATCCCTGGTCTCCGGATGGCTCGTGCCGCCGCACGGAGCGCCCCCGGCCCCCCACCCAGGAAGCTGCCATGATCATCGAATACATTCGCTACACCATCCCCGCCGACCAGGAGCAGGCGTTCCTGTCCGCTTATCGCGACGCGGCCGCGGAGCTGCGCGGCTCCGAGCATTGCCTCGACTACGAGATCTCCCGGTGCGTCGAGGAGCCGGCGAGCTTCGTCGTCCGCATCCGCTGGGACTCGATGGAAGGTCACCTCCAGGGGTTTCGCAAGGCGGCGTCGTTCCCGTCGTTCTTCGCCAAGGTGAAGCCGTTCTACGAGCGTATCCAGGAGATGAGGCACTACGCGTCGACCGACATCACCGGCGCAGGGGGCGGCGCCGGCGGCTGATCGATCGCGGGGTCGACGGGCGCTCTCCCGGCCTCGCGCGGGCCATCGTGCGATGCTAACCCACAGGCCCCATGCACCCGCTGATCTCCACGCACGCGGAGGGCCCGAGGACGGGCAGCTCTCCCCTGCACCCCTCTCCACGGCGACAGCCCAGGCGCTCGGCGCCCTGGGCACGCGAGCCCGCCGCGGCTCTCCTCATCGTCCTCGTGGCGGGCGCCACGCTGGCTGCCTGCTCGAAGGGCACCGGCGCGCCGAAGGGACGCGAGGCAGCGCCGGAGCGCGACAGCGCCTGCGCGGATCCAGAAAAGCCCAGGGCGTACTTCTATCCTGCGGAGAACCGGACGGACTACGCGCCTGACGACCCCTGGAAAGACGGCTGCGCCCTGCTCGTGCCAGATCATCTGTTCTGCTGCCCGGAGAAGATCCCCGAGAAGCCGAGGTGATACGGCACACCGAAGCGGCCTGACCTGCCCGGCTGGGCAGGGAGACCCGCCGGCCCGCGAGGTGGGCCATCGCCGGTGCCGCAAAATGCGGCATGTCGTAATTTGCGGCGGCCTCGAGCGGATGGCTCGGCGCGCGCCGCCTGCGCTACGACGTCGGGCATGAAGCTCGCGCGCAAGCTGACGCTCGCCCTTGTCTTCGGGGTCTTCCTTGTCCTCGCGCTGAGCGCCTATGTCCAGGTCCGCAGAGAGGCCAGGATCTTCGAGAACGACGTGCAGCGGGACCATCACACGATGGGCCGCGCGCTCGCCGCGGCCGTCACGGAGGTGTGGCGCTCCGAGGGGTCGGCGCGGGCGCTGCGCCTCGTCGAGGACGCCAACGAGCGCGAGCGACAGGTGAACGTCCGGTGGGTCTGGCTCGACGAGCAGGCGGGCGAGGCCCATCGACCCCGCCTTTCACCCGAGCTGCTCGTCCCCGCCTCGAAGGGGCAAGCGGTCGTGCACAGGATCCCCCACGAAGACGCGGAGTTGCTCGTCACCTGCGTGCCCGTGCCGGTGCCCGGCGACCGCGCCGGCGCGCTGGAGCTCTCCGAGTCGCTGGCAGGAGCGCGCCAGACCCTCCGGAGCATGATCCTGAGCACGACCCTCACGACGGCCGCTCTGACGCTGGTATGCGGGTTGCTAACCACGTCCCTCGGCGTCGGGCTCGTGGGACGCCCCATGCGAACGCTGATCGACCAGGCGCGGAGGATCGGCGCCGGCGATCTCTCCCGGCGCCTGTCGCTGCACCAGGAAGACGAAATTGGCGAGCTCGGACGGGAGATGAACGCGATGTGCGATCGCCTCGCCGCGGCGAATCAGAAGCTCGAATCCGAGGCGGCGGCGCGGCTCGCCGCGCTCCAGCAGCTCCGCCACGCCGAGCGGCTCGCCACGGTCGGCAAGCTCGCATCCGGGATCGCACACGAGCTGGGCGCGCCCCTCCAGGTCGTCGCGGGGCGCGCGCGCATGCTGGTGGACGGGGACGTCTCGGGAGACGAGGTGCCGGCCAACGGACAGATCATCCTCGAGCAGTCGCAGCGGATGACCCAGATCATCCGCCAGCTGCTCGATTTCGCCCGGCGCCGCAGCGCGGAGAGGCAGGAGACCCCGCTGAGGAGCGTCCTCCGCAGCACGTTCACGATGCTGAGGCCGCTCGCCGAGAAGCAGGGCGTCACGATCGTTCAGGAGGGCGACTCGCCGGAGCTCGTCGTCCACGCAGACGCCGACAAGCTCCAGCAGGCGCTCACGAATGTGGTGGTCAACGCCATCCAGGCCATGCCGTCCGGCGGCACGCTGACGGTCGGCGTCCGAGCGGAGCGCGCCAGTCCTCCCGACCACCCGGGAGGCGCAGAGGGCGAGTACGTCGCGCTGTCCGTCAGCGACGAGGGAGCGGGCATGCCGGCAGACGTCCTCGAGCACATCTTCGAGCCGTTCTTCACGACAAAGCCCGTCGGCGAAGGCACCGGGCTCGGCCTGTCGGTCGCCTACGGCATCATCAAGGAGCACGGCGGCTGGATCCAGGTCGACAGCCAGGTCGGCTCCGGGAGCCGCTTCACGATGCTCCTGCCGCAGGGGAAGCCATGAGCGGGCGCGTCCTGATCGTCGACGACGAGCGCGGCGTCTGCGAGCTCCTCGACGCCGGGCTCAAGAAGCGGGGGTTCCGGACGGCGTGGCGGACGTCGGCCGCCGAGGCGCTCGAGCTCCTGGGCGCCGAGGACTTCGACGTCGTGGTCACCGACATGACCATGCGCGGCATGAACGGCCTCGAGCTCTGCGAGCGGGTCGTCCAGAACCGGCCCGATCTGCCGGTCATCGTCATCACCGCGTTCGGCAGCCTCGACACCGCCACATCGGCCATCCGCGCCGGCGCGTACGACTTCGTGACCAAGCCGTTCGAGCTCGACGCGCTCCGGCTGACCGTCGAGCGCGCCCTGCGCCACCGCGCCCTCCGCGAGGAGGTCCGCCGCCTGCGGCGCGCCGTGGCCGACCCCCACGGCTACGAGCAGATCCTCAGCGGCAGCCCGGGGATGAGGAGCGTGTTCGACCTGCTCGATCGGGTCGCCGACTCGGACACCTCGATCCTCATCACGGGAGAGAGCGGGACCGGCAAAGAGCTCGTCGCCCGCGCCGTGCACAAGCGCAGCCGGCGGGGCGAGGGCGCGTTCGTGGCGGTGAACTGCGCGGCGGTCCCGGACGCCCTCCTCGAGAGCGAGCTCTTCGGCCACGCGCGGGGCGCGTTCACCGACGCGAAGGGGGCGAGGAGCGGCCTGTTCGCGCGAGCCCACGGCGGGACCCTGTTCCTCGACGAGATCGGCGAGCTGCCGATCGGGCTCCAGCCGAAGCTCCTGCGCGCCCTCCAGGAGCGCGTCGTCCGGCCCGTCGGCGCCGACGAGGAGATCCCGGTGGACGTCCGGCTCATCGCCGCGACGAACCGCGACCTCGAGCCCGCGATCGAAGAGCGCCGCTTCCGCGAGGATCTCTATTACCGCATCAACGTGGTTCACGTCGGCCTGCCGCCGCTCCGCTCCCGCGGCGCCGACGTGCTGCTGCTCGCGCAGCACTTCCTCGAGCACTTCGCGACCGTCAAGGAGCGGCCGATCCAGGGCCTCTCGGCGCCCGCCGCCGAGAGGCTCATGGCCTACGCGTGGCCCGGCAACGTCCGCGAGCTCCAGAACTGCATCGAGCGGGCGGTCGCGCTCGCGCGGTACGACCAGCTCACGGTCGACGATCTCCCCGAGAAGATACGCACGTACCGGCGCTCTCACGTGCTGGTCTCCAGCGACGACCCGGCCGAGCTCGTCCCCATGGAGGAGGTCGAGCGACGCTACATCCTCCGCGTCCTGGAGGTGGTCGGCGGAAACAAGAGCCAGGCAGCGCAGATCCTGGGCTTCGATCGGGCGACCCTGTACCGGAAGCTCGAGCGGTACGGCATGCGCACAGGACGCGCGAGCGACCCGAAGCCGTGACCCGCCCCACGTCGCGAGGGCGGTGATCGCCAGAGCCGCCTCGCGGCGTCGACTCCGCTCGTTCCTCGCGCTGTCGCAGAACGCAACACCCAGGGCGCCGCGCGGCGAGCGCGATGGCCCGCGGACACGCGATCTGCGCTCATGGCATGAGGCCTGCCTGAAGCCGGGCGCGAACATGAGCCACACCACGGCGGAGTCGGCGGCTCCGGGCCGGAGGGTGCCTGTCGACTGGATCGCGCTCGCGAACGCGTTCGACAACATCGCCCGGGGCGTCCGTCACTTCCTTCACCTCGACACCGGCGCCGTGATCCGGCTGAACGAGCGGCTCGTCGACCCCGCCACGCGCGCGCGCATCGAGGAGGCCCCGGGGTGCGTGGTCATCGAGGCCATCGCCGCGCGGGACCAGTACCGGTGGCTGGAGGCGTTCATTCCGACGGTGGACGACGTGGAGCTCCGGCGGGCGCTGCTCCACGGCATGCAGGGCCCGGGATCGTTCCGGCGGTTCAAGGCCGCGCTCGCGGCGAGGCCGGAGCACCTCCGGCGCTGGCGCGCCTTCCGGCAGGAGCAGATCCGGGTCGCCATCCTCCGGTGGTTCCACGCCCGCGGCCTGACGCCTATCCCGCTCGAGCACGCCTCGCCGGACGCGGGCGCCGGGCCGCCGGGATCCCGCGCCGTCGACTCGGCGCGCCAGCAGCTTTACTCCGCGGCGGACGGCCTCTCTCCCCACGACCTCCAGGCGCTGACGTCGCTCGCGGAGTACCTGCGCGCGGCGCGCTCGGCGCTGCGGATCCCCGCGGACTCCTCGATGGGAGACGCGGCGCGGGCCG
>JAICEP010000441.1 GCA_025924095.1 Sorangium sp. | reverse complement strand
GGCCCTGAAAGACTCGGTCAATTAGCCCCGGTTCGTCATCCGGCTCCGGCCAGCCGCGCCCCGCGGCCGCCGGTTTTCGCTCTTGCTACGTTGACGGACAAAAAGTCGGGCTGGTATACTGACCGTTCGCGCAGTGGGCCAGGGGGCGCGTAATAGGCGCGTAGCTCAGGGGTTAGAGCGCCTGCTTGACACGCAGGAGGTCGGTGGTTCGATTCCACCCGTGCCTACCATCCCCAGGTCCGCGGGCGGTTCCAAGATCCACGCCGTGCACGTCCTTCAGTCCTCGCTCTCCGGCCGGCCCTGCGCCGCGTCGCGTTCCCTTCGATGAGTTCTGCCGTCGAATCGGGTGAGATCTCTCTAACCCTCCCGGACGGGTCCGTCCGGCGGGTGTCCGCCGGCACCACCGGCGCGGACCTCGCGCAGGCGATCTCGCCGCGGCTGGCCAAGGCCGCGCTCGCGGTGATGGTGAACGACCGGCTCACCGACCTGACGCGCCCGATCGAGTCGGATGCGCGGGTGCGGATCGTGACCGAGCGGGATCCCGAGGCGCTGCACCTCTACCGGCACAGCACCGCCCACCTGCTGGCGGCCGCGGTGCTCGAGCTGTTCCCGGGCACGCAGTGCGGCATCGGGCCGGCGCTCGACGACGGCTTCTACTACGACTTCGTCGTCCAGCGGCCGTTCGTGCCCGAGGACCTCGCGGCGATCGAGCAGCGCATGAAGGAGATCGCCGCGCGCGATCTGCCGTTCGTGCACGAGTACCGCCCGAAGGAAGAGGCCAAGGCGTACTTCGCCGCGCGCGGCGAGCCGCTGAAGGTCCAGCTGATCGAGGAGAAGAGCGGCCCGATCGCGTCGTGCTACGACATCAAGGGCGTCTTCCTCGACTTCTGCGTCGGCCCGCACGTGCCGTCGGTCGGCCGCCTCGCCAACTTCAAGCTGCTCTCGACGTCGAACGCCTACTGGAAGGGCGACGCGAAGAACCAGCCGATGCAACGGGTCTACGGCACCGCGTTCTTCTCGAAGAACGAGCTCGAGCAGTACCTCCACCGGCTGGAGGAAGCGAAGAAGCGCGACCATCGCCGGCTCGGCAAGGAGCTCGGCCTCTTCCACTTCCACCCGTGGGCGCCGGGCGCGGCGTTCTGGCTCGCCAAGGGCACGACCGTCTACCACACCATCGCCGACTACATGCGCGAGGTGCTGCTGCCCAACGGCTACGTCGAGCTGAAGACCCCGCTCGTCTTCAACAAGGCGCTCTGGGAGACCTCCGGCCACTGGCAGCACTATCGCCAGAACATGTTCCTCATCGACAACGAGGAGGAGCAGATGGCCATGAAGGCGATGAACTGCCCGGGCCACATGCTCGTCTTCGCGAGCGAGGGCCGGAGCTACCGCGACCTGCCGCTGCGCTTCCACGAGCAGACGCCGCTGCACCGCAACGAGGCGTCCGGCGTGCTGTCGGGGCTCACGCGCGTGCGCCAGTTCGCGCAGGACGACGCGCATTGCTTCGTGATGGAGTCGCAGATCGGCGAGGAAGTCGAGCGGCTGCTCCGCCTCGTCCAGCGCGTCTACAACGACTTCGGCCTCGAGTACAGCGTGAAGCTGTCGACCCGGCCGGCCGAGTTCCTCGGCGAGATCGCGACCTGGGACCACGCCGAGGCCGAGCTGAAGCGGGCCCTCGACAGCGCCGGCCAGGCCTACACGGTCGACGAAGGCGACGGCGCGTTCTACGGCCCGAAGATCGACGTCGACGTCACCGACGCCATCGGCCGGAAGTGGCAGTGCGCGACGGTACAGCTCGACTATCAGATGCCGCAGCGCTTCGGCCTGAAGTACACGGGCGCCGACAACGCCGAGCACTGCCCGGTGGTGATCCACCGCGCCATCTTCGGGAGCTTCGAGCGCTTCATGGCGCTGCTGATCGAGCATTACGCGGGCGCCTTCCCGATGTGGCTCGCGCCGGTCCAGGCCACCGTCCTGCCGATCGCCGATCGCCACCTGGAGGCTGCGAAGGCCGTGGTGGCGAAGCTCGAAGCGGGCGGGCTGAGGGTGTCGCTCGACGCGCGCGTGGAGAAGATCGGTTACAAGATCCGGGAGGCGCAGCTCCAGCAGATCCCGTACATGCTGGTGATGGGCGACCGGGAAGCCGCGGAAGGACAGGTGTCCGTCCGCAGCCGGCGCGGCGGGGACCTCGGCGCGCGCAGCGTCGACCAGTTCCTCGACGACGCCCGGCGGGAAGTGCAGCAGAGGGGGAGGTAGTTATCGCATTCGACAGAGGCAGGCCGCCGCGCCGGGACGATCGGGTGCGGATCAACGACCGAATCCGTGTTCGTGAAGTGCGCGTGATCGACGAGACCGGCGCTCAGCTGGGCATCATGGCCCCGCAGGACGCGATCCGGATCGCACGCTCGAAGGGGCTCGACCTCGTGGAGGTGTCGGCCACCGCCGTGCCTCCGGTCTGCCGCATCACCGACTACGGCCGCTACCAGTACAACGAGCAGAAGCGGGCCCGTCAGGCGCGGAAGCACCAGAAGACGATCGAGGTCAAGGAAATCAAGTTCCGGCCCAAGGTCGACGAGCACGATTACGACTTCAAGAAGAAGCACATCGAGCGCTTCCTGACCGAGGGTGACAAGGTCAAGGCGACGGTCTTCTTCCGCGGGCGGGAAATCGCGCACCCCGAGATCGGGCGCCGCATCCTGGAGCGGCTGATCCAGGAGATCACGGAGCTGGCGATCGCCGAGAACGTGCCGCGGCTCGAGGGGAACACGATGCACGTGATCCTCGGCCCGAAGCCGCAGCAGGCGCAGCAGCGGCGCGAGCGCCCGGCCACGGCGGCCGCCCGCGTCGGCGGCACCGCAGCGGCAGCAAGCGTGCCCGACGTGAACGACATGGCGAGCGACCGGGCGCCCGAGAGCGAGCCGGACGATACGCAGCCGGTGACGAGCGGAGAGTAGAACGAAGGGCCCACCGACATCGGGCCCGCGAAGGGCCCGAAAGGGCGGAGGGGAACGGGAAGACGGACATGCCGAAGCTGAAAAGCCATCGTGGCGCGGCCAAGCGCTTCAAGAAGACCGCGTCGGGGAAGTTCCTGCGCGGAAGCGCGTTCAAGCGCCACATCCTGACCAGCAAGACGACCAAGCGGAAGCGCGGCCTGCGCAAGTCGACGGTCGTCAGTGAGGCCGACCAGGCCAAGCTGGAGCGGATGCTGCCTTACAAGTGAGCCTTCGGCCGTCCCCTCCCGCCTGACGGGAGCCCGGCCCAGAGAGAACCATGCCCAGAGTCAAACGTGGAACCGTCCGCCGCGCCAAGCGCAAGAAGATTCTTGCCCGGGCGAAAGGCTTCTTCCAGACCAAGAGCAAGCTCTATCGCTCCGCCAAGGAGTCGGTCGACACGGCGCTCAAGTACGCGTTCGTCGGCCGCCGCCGCAAGAAGCGCGACTTCCGCCGCCTGTGGATCGTCCGCATCAACGCGGCCGCGCGCGAGCACGGCCTGTCGTACAGCGCCTTCATCAAGGGCCTCGAGGCCGCCGGTGTGACGCTCGACCGTAAGATGCTGGCCGACCTCGCCGCGCGCGAGCCCAAGGCGTTCGCGGCGCTCGCCGCCCAGGCGAAGGCCGCGCGTCCCGCACCGCCCCGCGCCACGGCGTAGCTCCGTCCCCCGAGGTGATGGTGGACGAGGCGCAGCTCGACGGCCTGAAACAGCAGTTCCAGGCCGATCTCGCCTCGACCACCTCGCCCAAGGCCGTTCAGGCGGTCCGCGACAAGTTCCTCGGCCGCAAGGGCGGCCTGGTCACCGGCCTCTACGCCGGGCTGGGCACCGCCGCACCCGAGGCGCGCCGCGAGATCGGCCGCCTGCTGAACACCCTCAAGACCGAGATCGAAGGCGCGCTCGATGCGCGGCAGGCGGCGCTCGCCACGACCGCGCCGGCCGGCCCGCGTCTCGACCCGACGCTGCCGGGGCGGCCGGCTATCATCGGCCACGTCCATCCCCTCACTTACCTGCGGACGCGGATCGAGGCGTACTTCGCCGCCGCGGGTTACGAGATCCTCGACGGTCCCGAGACCGAGGACGACTACCACAACTTCGAGGCGCTGAACCTTCCGCCGGAGCACCCGGCGAGGGACATGCAGGACACGCTCTACCTCGAGAAGCCGTGGACGCGCGCGGTGTTCCCCGTGGGCGCCGATCGCATCGCGCCGGGCCCGGGCGGTCCGGCCCCGCGCGCGGGGCGCGCCGAGCGGCCGGCGACGCTCCTCCGCACGCACACCTCGGCGATGCAGATCCGCTACATGGAGCGGCACGAGCCGCCCGTGCGGATCATCTGCCCCGGCCGGGTCTACCGCCGCGACAACCTCGATCAGACGCACACGCCGATGTTCCAGCAGGTCGAAGGGCTCGTCGTCGGCGAGGGCGTGACGATGGCGCAGCTCAAGGGCACGATCGTCGCGTTCCTGCGCGAGCTCTTCGGAGCCCGGATCGACATCACCTTCCGCCCGTCGTTCTTCCCCTACACCGAGCCGTCGGCCGACGTCTTCCTGCGCGACCCGGCGCGCGGCCCGAAATGGCTCGAGGTGCTCGGCTGCGGCATGGTCAACCCGGCGGTGTTCGAGGCGGTCGGCTACGATCCCGAGCGCTACACCGGCTTCGCCTTCGGCATGGGCATCGAGCGGCTCGCCATGCTGCTCTTCGGCGTGGACGACATCCGCCAGTTCTACGAGAACGACGTCCGCTTCCTCGAGCAGTTCCCGCAGTAGCGGGCCGGCCCTGTAGGAGAATGACGCCGTGAAAGTCCTCGTCTCCTGGCTGCGCGAGCTCGTCGACGTGCCCGTCGGCATCGAGGCGCTCGCCGAGCGCCTGCACCTCGCCGGCTTCGAGCTGGCCTCGATCGACCCCGTTCCGCCCGTGCCGGGCCCCGACGGCGCGACCGCCGGCCCGGATGCCGTGATCGACTTCGAGATCACCGCGAACCGGCCCGACGCGCTGAGCCTCGCCGGCTTCGCGCGCGAGGTCGCCGCGCTCTACGACGTGCCGCTGCGCTACCGTCCGGCGTCGCCGCGCGGCGAGGCGCACCCGTCCACGCTGGGTCCGCTGCGCGTCTCGATCGAGGAGCCGGCGCTCTGCCCGCGCTTCACGGCGGGGCTCGCCGACGTCGCCGTCGGCCCGTCGCCGGGGTGGCTCGCGGCGCGGCTCACCGCCTGCGGCGTGCGCAGCATCAACAACATCGTCGACATCACGAACTACGTGCTGCTCGAGACCGGCCACCCGATCCACGCCTACGATCTCGCGCGGCTGGACCGGCACGAGCTGCGGGCGCGCCGTGCGACGGCCGGCGAGGCGGTCAAGACGCTCGACGGCGTCACCCGCTCGGGGTCGGCCGACATGCTCGTCATCGCCGACGGATCGCGTCCGCAGGGCTTCGGCGGGATCATGGGCGGCGCCGAGTCGGAGGTGACCGCGACGACCACGACCATCGCGGTCGAGAGCGCGCACTTCGCTCCGGCGCAGATCCGGCGGACCGCGCGGCGGCTCGGCCTCTCGACCGAGGCCTCGTACCGCTTCGAGCGCGGCGCCGACTACGCCGCGGCGTCGCAGGCGCTGGCGCGCACGCTGGAGCTGATCGAGGCGATCGGCGCCGGCACCGTCCGCCCGGGCTGGATCGACGCGCAACCGGCCCCGCCGCCGGTGGCTCGGCCGATCGCGCTGCGCAAGGCGCGCATCGCGCGCGTCCTCGGCTACGACCTGGCGCCGGCCGCGGTCGAGCGCATACTCACCGCGCTCGGCTTCGGCGTCACGCTCACGCATTACGGCGACGCGTGGGACGTCACGGTGCCGAGCTGGCGCATCGACGTGAGCGGCGAGGCGGACCTGATCGAGGAGCTGGCGCGCATCGACGGCTACGCGCGGATTCCCGAGGCGTTCCCGCCGCTCGAGGCGCCGCCGCCGCGACCCGCGCCGCGCCTCACCCGCGACGCGCATCTCCGCGCGCTGACCCGCGCCGCCGGCTTCAACGAGAGCGTGACGTTCTCGTTCGTCGCGCGCGACGCGGCGGAGCGCTTCGCGGATCCCGCGGAGATCGTGGCCATCGCCAACCCGCTCGCCGAGACGATGGCGGTCATGCGGCCCACGCTGCTGGCGGGACTCCTCGACTCGGTCGCGCACAACCGCCGCCGCGAGCAGAAGGACGTCCGCCTCTTCGAGCTCGCGACGATCTTCACCAGCGCGCGCGGCGAGCATCGCGCGCTCGCCCTGGCCGCGCTCGGCCAGGCCGCGCCGGCCCACTGGAGCGGCTCCGGCCGGGCTGCGGACCTCTACGACACGATCGGTGCGGTCGAGACGCTCTGCGGCGCCCTCGACCTCGAAGCGACGTTCGCCCCGGGTGCCTCGCCGTACCTCACGCGCGAGAGCGCGACCACGGTCCACGTGCGGCCGCATGCCGCCCACGCGGGCAGCGACGTCGAGCCGCGCGCGATCGGCGTCCTCGGCGAAATCACCGGCGCCGTCGCCGACGCGCACGGGCTGCCCGCCCGCGAGCGCGTCTTCGTGGCCGAGCTCGACCTCGACCTCGCCGTCGACTGGACGACGCGCGACGAGCGCGTGCGCGCGCAAGCCCTGCCGCGCTTCCCGTCGAGCGCGCGCGACATCTCGATCGTCGTCGATGCGACCTTGCCGGCGGCCTCCGTTCGTGACACGATTCGACGCGCGGCGCCGCCGGCCCTCGTGAGCGTGCAGGAGTTCGATCGCTACCAGGGCAAGGGCGTCGCCGACGGCCGCTGCAGCCTGTCGCTGCGGCTCGTGTTCCGGGCCCCGGATCGGACGCTCACCGACGCCGAGGTCC
>JAICEP010000440.1 GCA_025924095.1 Sorangium sp. | reverse complement strand
CGTCCGGTCTGGAACGGACACAACGACTACACGCAAGACGGAATCCACCCCACCTCTGCCGGTAGCATCGCCACCGGAGATGCAGTCTGGGAAGCGATGAAGACGAGCTGCGTCGCGCAGTGACGAGCGTGGGCGGCGTAGCACCGCCCGGCTCTCGACGCGCCGCTGCGGCGGTCCTCGAGCGGAAGGCGCGTGGCATGGCGCTGCCGGGCGTGGCGCGTCAGCCGTCGAAGCGGACGCGCGTGCCCGCCGCGGGGCGGTGCACCGGGAGGTAGCGCGAGGCAGGGAATCCGTTCTGGAGCCTGGGGCCCGAGGCCGGGAGGAGCCGCCCGAGCGCGACGAGGAACTGGACGATCTCCATCCAGGCGAAGTGATAGCCGAGGCAGAAGTGCGCGCCGCCGCCGAACTGGGCGATCTCGAGCGGCGAGAGCGCCTCCTTGCGGCCGAGCCAGCGCTCGGGGCGGTAGCTGTCCGGATCCGGGTAGAGCTCGGGATCGCGCGAGAGCAGGACCAGCGGGATGCCCACGATGGTCCCGGCGGGGACGGTGCGGCCCTCGAGCTCGAAGTCGGCGATGGCGCGGCGGGCGTCGTGAGCCACAGGCGGGTGGAGGCGGAGCGCCTCGCGGAACACGGCCTCGGCGAAGGGGAAGCGGCGGAGATCCGCGGGCGAGCGCGGGAGATCCGCCGCGCTCGACGCCTCCTCGCGGAGCGCACGCCAGATCGCGGGGCTCTCGGCGAGGTGGGCGACGCACCAGGCCATGGTCGAGGCCGAGGTCTCATGGCCGGCGAGGAGGAGCAGGCGGAGGTTGCCCACGAGATCCTGCTCGGAGAGCGGCTCGCCGTCCTCGTCGCGGGCCTGGAGCAGCGCGGGCAGGAGGCCCTTCTCCTCGCCGCGGGCGCGCACGTCGGCGAGGATCCGGCCGATGCGCGCGTCGAGCCAGGCGCGGGCGCGGAGGCCGCGGCGTCGCGGCGAGCCCGGCACGTCGAAGGGCAGGTTGAGGACCACGAGCATCAGATCCTCGTAGTTGTGGCGCCAATCGGAGAGCTCGTCGTCCTCGACGCCGGTGATCTTGAACATCACCTCCAGGGCCAGCTCGCGGCTCTCGCGCAGCAACGGGACGTCGCGCCGGCCGACCCAGGAGCGGACCTTGCGCTCGACGCTCGTCGCGATGATCGCGCCGACCTCCGCGGCGTCGAGGCCCTTCGGCGAGAAGGGCCCGTTCATCGCGGTGCGGAGGCGGCGGTGCGAGGCGCCGTCGTGGGCCATCATCGTCTGACCGAAGAGGTGGCCGACGCCGCGCTCGGTCAGATACGAGGAGTCGAGGGCCTTGCTCTTGAAGAGCGAGAAGGACTCGTTCGAGGCGTAGACGAGCTGCCAGGCCTCGACGCCATGGCTCCAGAAGAAGAGGGAGCCGAAGCGGCGCTGGCCCTCGCGGAGCAGGCCGAGCTCGTCGACGGCGATCGCCGGCATGTGGCCCACGACCGGGAAGCGGCCGGGGAGGATGGGGAAGCCATGCCGGGTCTCGATGCGGCGGGCGAGCGGGTTGCGGCCCTGAAGGAGCGGGAGCTCGGCGATCGAGGCGGGGAGGACGGTGCTCATGGCGTGTGTGACCTCGACTTGTACCATCACGCCGGCCCGACATGGGCGCCGGAATCGGGGGGAGCGGACCCCCGGCCTGCCCGAGCGCGCCTCGCCGACCGAGCGGTTGCCCGCGCCTACCGCCGGTAGAGCCGCTGGAGCCGCTTCACGAAATCCGGCGTGAACACGCCGTCCACCCGGATCGAGTACCGGAAGAACGGGTCCGGCTCGACCCCGTGGTAATCCATGTCGTTGAACCAGTAGACGGGCGCGCGCACGATCGTGCGCTCCTCCCCTGCCCTGTCGCAGACATAGAACCGCTTGTCGCCGCGCGGATCGAACGAGATGGACTGCGCCGGCCCGAGCGCGCCCCCCGGCTCGGTGTCGCGGTGCGCGGGCGCGTGATCGTTCGCCTCGAGGCCGAAGATCACGCACCGCCCGATCTCGGCGAACGGCAGGCTCCGGATGAAATCGACCGTGCGCGGGAACACCGCCCTCGCCTCCTCCGAGAAGTCCTTGCCCGCGCCGGAGTGCTTGTCCTCCCAGCGGTCGTTCTCGAGCAGGTGATAGCAGACCTTCCAGGGGAAATAGACGCCGTAGCGGTACTTCAGGTACAGCACCTGCGCCCGCGTGAGCGGGTGATCGGTCTCGTCTCCGAACGTGTACTCGCCGCGCCGGTCGAGATCGAAGGCGGACGGGTCGTCGGCGAGCGCCACGAAGTCGCGGAGCTCCTCGCGCGAGAAGCCGGCGATGACCTGCCCGTAGTCCACATAAGGGTCCTCGTGCACCCACGGCGCGACCACGCCCATCCACTTCAGGCTGCCGCCGGTGTACGAGGGCTCGACGCGGCAGAGCCCGAGCACGATCTCGCGATCGAGCTCCGGGAAGCAGGACGTGTCGAGCAGCGGCGACAGGTCGATGTACGGGCGACCCCACAGGCCGCAGAGCTTGCTCATCTCGTCCTCGCGCCGAGCGCCGACAGGTACCTCCGCGCGACCATGCGATCGAAGGCGTGGACGCCGTCCTCCACCATGGCGTAGGTCGACGGCGCGTAGCCCGGCGCGCGGAGCCCGCGCTGCTGGCGCTCGCAGATGGCGCGATCCTCGCGGTTCACGGCGTCCCAGAAGGCGAACACGTCGGCCGGATCGAAGCCGGGGGTGAACGCCGCCGGATGGAAGTAGGTGTCGGCGACCACGAGGGTCCGGTCCGGCGCGCGCGGGGTGAGCCGGTACGTGAGCAGGTAGTCGGGCTGCAGGCTCGTGAGCAGGCCCGGGAAGAGCATGGCGTCGCGCACGCGCCGCCGCTCCGCCTCGGGGACGATGAGCGGCCGCGCCCCGCGCCCCGCGCTCGTCGAGACCGTCTCGGCGCCGGGGGCGAGGTCCATGATCCCGCCGAGCCACGGGCCGCCCCGGCCCCAGGACACGGCGTCGCCGCACGGGGTGAGCCGCTCCAGCGCGGGGTGCCCGCGCGGAAAGTGGTGCGACTCCTGGAAGTTCTCCACGCAGAGCTTCCAGTTCGCGGCGACCTCGTGCTCCACCCGCCTGCCCCGCCGGAGCGAGCGCAGCTCGGGGCGCGTGAGCCACGGCGGCGCGTCGCCGAGCGCGCTCTCGAGCGAGGGCGCCCCGGGGTCGAGCGTCACGAAGAGGAAGCCGAGGAGGGCGCCCGCCCGCGCGGGCAGGAGCCCGTGCGCCCCGCGGTCGAAGCCGGGGGGCGCGTGGGGCGCCGCGCGCAGGGCGCCGGAGAGCTCGTAGGTCCAGCCGTGGTACGGGCACGCGAGCTGAGAGAGCCGGCCGCACGCGCCGTCGAGCAGCGTCGCCGCCCTGTGGCGGCAGACGTTGTGGAACGCGCGGATCTCCAGATCCGCGCCGCGGAGGACGACGACCCCCGCCGGCGTGAGCGGCGCGAGCAACCACTCTCCGGGGCGGGCGATCTCGTCCTCGCGCCCGACGCAGACCCAGGAGCGCCCGAAGATCTCGGCCTGCTCGAAGGCGAGCACGCCCTCGTCCCAGTAGGCGCGCGCCGGCAGCGGGCGAGCGGCGGGGAGCGGCGCGAGCACCGCGTGGAGATCGGCGGGGGAGAGAGGCAGCTCCGGCAAGCGGGGCGATGCTACCAGAACGGGCAGCCCGGCATGCGTCGCGCGCCGCGCCGCGCCGCGCCGTCGGAGAGCGCGGCTCAGGGGGTCGGCTGCGCGCTGGGGCCGAAGGTCAGATCCGCCTCGTCGACCTCGACGCCGCGGAACCGCTGCACGTCGACGCACGGCACGTCGACGTGGGGCGGGCACAGGTCGCCGTCGCACGTCTCCTCGGTCGTCCGCGTCACGACGCCGCTGACCGTCGACCCGTCGACCGTCATGGAGATCTGCACCCGGAGGCTGGAGATCCTCCTCGTGTCGCCCACGATCTCCCGGAACCGGTCCTCGTCCCCGTCGTCGTCGGCGTCGACGAACGGGTCCTCCACCTCGTCGCGATCGTCGTGCTTGTCGCCGTCGGTGTCGACCTCGTCGTCGCTCGTCGCGTCCAAGTCGTCGTCGCCGTCCTTGTCGGCGTCCACGAACGGGTCGATGTCATCCGCGATGCCGTCCCGGTCGGCGTCGGTGACCCTCTTGCGGAAGGGAAACTCGACGTCCTCGGAGCGGCCCTCGAAGAGGTAGGGATCGTCGTCCGTGGAGCCCTTCAGCGCGAGCCCGCCGATGTCGAGCACCGCCTCCTCGTCGCTCGGGAGGTAGAGGAGCAAGGTCTGGCCGTCCCGGAACGTCGTGGCGTCGTACTTCTCCGCGAGGAGCGGCCTGTCGTCGGGGAAGCAGCCAGGCGACTCCTCGGACGCCTCGAGGGCGACGCGGTACACCGCGTAGTCGCCCGCCGAGAGGCCGCCGCAGGAGGCGACGCCGGCCAGAGAAGCCAGGAGGGCGGCGCGGGCCGAAAGCGCAAGAATGTCTCGTCGATCAAGCATGTTCATCTCCTCCGCAGCGCTGAGGGTAAGCCACGGTTCAGCACTCGAATGCGCTGCTCGCGCCGCACGAGTAGTAACACTGTTCGCAGTGCAAACATGTGTCGTAGTTGTAGTAAAGATCCCGCCCGTCCGGGTGCGCCTCCAGGCATTCATTGACGCAGGCGTCGTCCGCGCAGGTCACCATGCACTGGGCGAGGTAGAGGCAGTCGTCGCTGATGATGCACGCCTCGAGCTCGTCGGCGCAGCTCCCCTCGTTCGCGCACGCGATGCACCCGCTCGTGTCGTTGCCACAGACGGCGAGGTCGTCGCAGGCGGCGGGGGGGACTGTGCAGTCGACGACGTCCGTGCCCTCATCGCAGGAGCCGGCGCCCTCGGGCTCGTCGCACACGTCGTTGTTCGTGGTGGGGCACGGCTCGCCTGCTGGGCAGTCGGCGCGGTCGGTGCCCTCGTCGCAGAGCCCGGTGCCCTCCGGCTCGTCGCAGACGCCGTTGTTCGCCTCGGCGCAGGTCATGACCATGCAGTCGATGACGTCCGTGCCCTCGCCGCAGAGCCCGGTGCCCTCCGGCTCGTCGCACGCCCCGTCCTGCACCGACTTGCACGGCACGAGCTTGCAGTCGTCGACGTCCGTGCCCGCCGGGCACCGGCCGGTGTTCTCGGGCTCATCGCAGATGCCGTTGCCGGTGTACGGACAGAAAGAGAGGCAGTCGGCGGGGTCGGTCCCGGCCGGACACGTGTCGGTGCCCTGGGGCTCGTCGCAGATGCCGTCGCCCGCGCTGGGACAGTGATCGCGATTGCTCGGCTTGAGACAGCCGAGGAGGGCCGCCGCATGGGCGTTGCAGACCTCGGACAGGTGATGACCCTCCACACACCGGCCCTCCAGACGGACACAATCGACGTACGCCGTGTGCTCGTCCTGGCAGCGCTTCCTGGCCCGCTCCTCGACGGCCTCCTGCTCGGCCTCGCACAGCCCTTCGCTGTCCCCGGAGCAGTCCTCGCAGGCGCAGCGCGCCTCGCAGACCGTCGCGTAGGCTGGCCGCTCGCCGTCGCCGCGATCCGAGCTGGCGCACGCGGCGAAACTGCTGACGAGAGCTGCTGTGATCATCACGTGTCTGACACGCATGGGGTCTCCTCATCATCTTCTGAAGCGAGGGGTCGTCCCGCGGGGGCGCAGAGCGCCGCCGCGAAGCCGGCGAGGGCATACGACACGGCTGGCGCTGGAAGCTCCAGGTAACCTTCACCTGCGCACACCGCGCTCGATCCGCCTCTCGCTTCGAATGTGACTGTAAAATTCTGCCAAAGGAAAACGGCTACCTATACCAGCTCAGAAGGCGACCGGTCAATCACCGAGGCGACGCGCGGGCGGCAAGCAGCGGAGTGCGCGCCCCCGCGCTGAGCTCGGGCCGGGGAGAGGCGCACAGGGGAGCGCGCAGCCCCGCGACCGCGCGGCGACGTGTGGCATGGGAGGCGCGCGGGGCGCTCGAGGCGGGGCGAGGTCGGCTGGAGGAGGGCGCGGTCGGGAGACGGGCGCGGTCGGGAGACGGGCGCGGCGGCGGGGATCGAGGCGAGTGGCTCGGAGCGGGTGAACTCCTGAGGAAGCAAGGCGATGCGCGCGGGCGCAAGAGATATCAAGGACGTGCGCGAAGGCGCAGAAGAAGAGAGGCGCGCAGGTCGTGAGGAGGGCTCGCGCGGCGGAGGTAGAAAACGATCCTGCTGCCGGCAATGCGTGCTCCGTGAGCCGTGAAGCGGACGCGACAATCCCGCGCGGTCGCCCGTCGAAAAGCTGCTCTTGGCGGTGCCGGCGCGGAACGAGGCTCCGCGCCGCGGAGGAGGGGGCGGAATTCCGGGGCGCATTTGGCGCGGAAGAATGGAGACGGGGTGAAAAGATCCGTTGGCATCCGTGCCGTTTCGACAGAAGATGCGCGGGCGCCCATCGCGCTGCGGCGCCTCGCCTCCGACGGCCGGCACCGCGTCACTGGACCCCTACCGGCTTGGAGAGCAGCGGATGAAGATGCGATCTTTGGTGTGTCTGTTTGCACTTGGTTTGATGACCGCAGCGTGCGGCGATGACGACCCCTCGACCCCCGGGAGCGGCGGCACCGGCGGCGACGGCGGCGCCTCGACGACCAGCGGCACCGGCACCGGCGGCGACGGCGGCGGCACCGGCGGCGACGGCGGCGGCGGCGGCGACGGTGGCGCTGGCGGCGGCACCGGTGGCGGCGGCACCGGTGGCACCGGCGGCGGCACCGGTGGCACCGGCGGCGGCACCGGTGGCACCGGCGGCGGCACCGGTGGCACCGGCGGCGGCGACGT
>JAICEP010000439.1 GCA_025924095.1 Sorangium sp. | reverse complement strand
GACGAGGTGTATCTCGGCGTCTTCGAGGGATCCGAGGAAGCGGTGGGCTGAAGCGAGCGGAGGCTCGGTGTGCCGTGTTGTGTCCAAGCTTTCCAACCTCGCTAGCCATCCTTCTCTCCGCAGCCTCGGCGCTCGCGCTCGTCGGGTGTACCGCCATCCCCGAGGTCATCGGGAAGACGATGGACTCCTCCGGGACGGGCGGCGGCTCCTCCGGGACCGGCCTGGGCGGCGACTTCTCGCCGGCCGGCGGCGGATCGGCCCCGGGCACGTCCTCCTCGAGCGGCGGGCAAGCCGGCTGCGAGCCGCGGCTCGAAGGGGTGGTGCGCGACTTCAAGGCGGACGGCACTGCCGGCGGGCACCCGGACTTCGAGCGCTTCGAGGGCACGGGCTTGCCGGGCATCGTCGAGCGTGTGCTCGGCCCTGACCAGAAGCCGGTATACGCCCATGAGGGGGCCACGGAGTACACGTCCGGGCCCGAGCACTTCGATCAATGGTTCCGGGACGTCCCGGAGATCAACCGTTCGATCCGGTTCGTCGTCCCCCTCGACGTGAGCGATGACGAGTTTCGCCTCTTCTCCAGCAGGGAGTTCTTCCCCATCGATGGTGAAGGCTGGGGCAACCAGGACAGGGACCACAATTACGGTTTCACGTTCGAGCTCCACATGAGCTTCAGGTACAGGGGCGGGGACGACTTCATCTTCGGTGGCGATGACGACATCTGGGTGTTCATCAACAACCAGCTGGTGATGGATCTGGGCGGGGTCCACGGCTCGATGTTCGACACCCTCGATCTCGACGCGATGGCCGAGGCGCTCGGCCTCGAGCTCGGGAAGAACTACCCGCTCGACATCTTCTTCGCGGAGCGCCGCAGCGGTGGATCGAGCTTCATGATCTCGACGCTCAAGTACACGAACTGCGAGCCGATCATCCTGTAGCGCGTCGACCTCGCGCGGTCAGTGGGCTGCAGCTTGCCTTTGCGGCCTCGCGTTCCACAGGCGCGTCGCCAGCGCGAAGCCGACGAGGGCGACAGGGAGCATGGCGACGGGCCATGGGATCCAGTTCGCCGGGTCCTTCGCCGCGTCGCCCGAGGGCAGGATGCTCGCGTAGAGGAACGATTGCACCGCCGTGCCCAGGTAGACGAAGCCGTCGATGATGCCTGTCGCGACGCCGGCGTTCTTCTTGCCGCCGAAGTCCATGCTCGCGGTCCCGGAGAGCATGCCGTGGACGCCGATCACGCAGAGGGACATGAACACGACGGTCCACCCGGCGATGGGCAGGCTCAGCGTGAAGAGGACGATCCCCGCGCCGAGCACGAGGCCTGCGTACAGCACCGAGGCCACGGGGCCGCGGCGCGAGTCGAAGACATGGTCGGAGATGAAGCCGGCGAAGACGCCGCCCAGGATGCCGGCGATGCAGAGGAGCACGCCCCAGTGGGCCGACACGAAGCCCTGGAGGTCGGTCTTGTCGGCGAAGATGAGGTACCACTTCATGACGGCGTTGCGGAGGAAGCCGCTGCAGAACTCGATGGCGACGATGATCCAGATGACCCTTTGCGAGAACATGCGCCGCGCGACGTCGAGCGGACCCATGCGCTCGCCGGTGTCGCCCGAGGACGCGTCGGCCGTGTCGAAGTCCTGAAACCCCGCCTTGCCCGGCGTGTCGCGGATGACGAAGAAGTCGAGCACCAGGAACCCGAGCAGCAGCAGGGCGGGGATGTGGAAGGCCCACTGCATGGGCAGGTGCTTGGCGATGAATCGACTCCAGTCGTAGGCGAAGTAGAGCCCCAGCGAGATCAGGATGCCAAAGACGCCGCCGAGCATCCCGCGCTCGCGGACGTGGAACCAGGGCGCGTTCACCTTGACGATGGATACGGCGCCGAAGCTCTGGAAGTACATGTTGCCGGCGAAGAGCACCGTCATCGTGGTGACGGCCGCGTCGTGGTCGAGCTGTCCTTCCTGGGCGGCGCGGACGGCTGCCCCCATGAGCAGGTTCATGAGCGCCGACCCGCCCGCGGCGAGGAGGATGGTGGTGCGCCCGCCCCACCGGTCGGTGAGCGGCCCGTTCAGCAGGAAGGCCACCCCGTAGACGGCCGACCCCCAGCCGTCGATGTTCCCGAACTCCTGCTTGCTGACGAGCTGCATCGCGTCGAGCGCCGACGCGTTGGCGGAGAAGTTGTACCGCCCCATGTAGAGGAAGGCGTAGGTGAGCCCGAGCGGAAACCAGTTGAAGAACCGCCGGCGCTTGAACTCCTCCGAGTGTCCGAGCTCGATCTTCGGCAGCCGCCGCATGACGACCGCGATGGCCGCGAGCAGCAGAAGGATCGGCAGCAGCTGATTGAGCCAAGCAGGCATGGATCGCCCTCCGGCCGCCGACGATAACGGCCCCCCGTACCAGCGGCTACGCCTTCGCGCCCGCTCGCTTCACCGGAGAGCCGCCGGCCGCGTTCCTGACCAGCCCTCTCCGGCGGCTCCTGCAGTCCAGCGATCCCCCCGAGGAGGCGCCCCCTTCGAGGCGCCCTCCGCCGAAATCACCCCCCGCGCCCGCGGAAGATCGCGTGACGGAAGTAGTTGATCTGGCTCTTGGCGAACTCCTTGGCCGCGTCCAGCCGGTCCCCGTCGCGCGACGAGCTGCGGATCAGGAGCTCCCCGTTCTCGTAGAGCTCCCGCGCCTTGCTCCGCTGGAGCTTCCCGCTCGAGGTCTTCGGCAGCACGCCCGCCCCGACCGCGACAACGTCGTCGACCGTGAGCCCCATGGCCTGCTGCACGACGCGGCGCACCTCGCCCTTCACCGCTTGCTTCTCCTGCTCGTCCAGCGCCGGCGTCTCGAAGACGATGACCACCCGCTCGCGATCGTTGTGCGGCTTCATCGTCCCGAACGCGATCACGTTGCCCTTCCGGACCCCGGAGACGCGGCTCGCCTCCCACTCGAGATCCTGCGGGTAGTAGTTGCGCCCGTTGACGATGATGACCTCCTTCGAGCGCCCGCAGATATAGACCTTGCCCTCCGCGAGGTACCCGAGGTCGCCCGTCCGCAGCCAGCCGCCCGCGAACGCCTCCTGGGTGAGGTCCGGGTCGCTGAAATAGCCGGGCGTCACGCTCGGGCCGCGCAGCCGGAGCTCCCCGACCTCGCGGTCGCCGAGCGGGCGCGCGCTCTCCGCGTCGTCCGACGCGAACACCGCGATCTCGTGCCCCTCGAACGCCGACCCGCACTGCACGAGCGACGCCGCGCCGTCGCTGTCGGCCGGGGCGGGCACCGCCTTGCCCTCCTTCCAGAGCGTCTCGCCGTCCACCACGTCGGTCTGCAGCCCGGTCCCGAGCGCGCTGAACGACACCGCCAGCGTGCTCTCGGCCATGCCGTACGAGCAGACGAACGCCTTCTCGTCGAAGCCGACCGGCGCGAACTTCTCGGCGAAGGCGCGCAGGTTGTCGGCCCGGATCGGCTCGGCGCCGCAGCCGGCGACCCGCCACGTCGACAGGTCGAGCCCCGCCATCTCCTGCTCCCGGATCCGCTTCACGCAGAGCGCATAGGCGAAGTTCGGGCCGAACGACACGTTGCCCCGGTGGCGCGTGATCGTCTCCAGCCAGCGCACCGGGCGCTTCAGGAACAGGAGCGGCGGCAGGAACGTGATCGTGTTGACGTAGTAGAGCGGGGCGATCACGAAGCCGATGAGCCCCATGTCGTGGTAGAGCGGCAGCCACGACACGCCCGTGTCCACCGACTCGCGCACCGCCAGGCCGAGCTCCACGATCCCCCGCACGTTCGCGGCCAGGTTCGCGTGCGTGAGCACCACGCCCTTCGGGCGCGACGTCGAGCCGCTCGTGAACTGCAGGAAGCACACGTCGTCGAGCTCGACCTTCACCGGCTTGAGCTCCTCGCGGGAGCCCCGGATGCCCTCCACCGCCACGATCTGCTGGAGCTCCGGCGCCTGCGCCTGGATCGTGCCGAGCACGCGCTTGATCTCGGCGCTCGTGAGCAGGACCCTGGCGCCGCTCTTCGCGACGATGTGCAGCGTGTTCTCGAGGTAGCCGGTCAGCTTGCCGAGGCCCGTCGGCGGGTAGATGGGCACCGGGACGATGCCCGCGCGGATCGCGCCCAGGAAGGCGAAGATGAAGTCGGCGTTGTCCGGCAGGATCAACGCGACACGCTCGCCCTTCTGGAGCCCGAGCGCCTGGAGCGCGCCGCCGATGCGCGCGCTCGCGCGCTCGATGCCGCCATGCGTGAAGAACGGCTCGTTCTCGCTCGACTCCTCGATGAAGCGATAGCCCGTCTTCGTGCTCGCCGCTGCGTCCTCGATCGCCTGGGCGACCGTCCGCGCTTTCCAAACAGCCGTCATCCCGAGAGCCTTCCTTCGTTCTTGAGCCTGAGCTCGATGGCCTTGACGACGTCGGCGACCGTGTCGACCTCGCGCAACATATCGTCGGGGATCGAGAGGTCGAACTTATCCTCCATATCCGCGACGATCTCCATCACCCCGAGCGAGTCGAGGCTGAGATCGGCGACGAGATGGCTCGACTCCTCGATCTTTACCTCGCCGGCCGTGTGTCCTTCCAGGAGCTGGATGATCTCTGCCCGCAACGTCTCCCGTGTCCACGTCATCCTACGGTCCTACCCCAACTGGGGCGTGGCGAGGAGGGGGCTCGCTCGGCCGCGCGGCGCTCGCATGCGGCCGCGCGCCCCTGAACAGACGATCGCGTCGTGCGTGCATCAGGGACGGGCGGCGTCGATGATCTCCCGCAGCCGATTGAGCCCCTCGAGCGCCCGCGCGCCGTACCACATGAGGTCCTTGCCATCGCATCGGATCACGTGGCCGCGGCGGGCGGCGGGGATGTCGAGGGAGCGAAATATTGCCGCGTCGGCGTCGGTGAAGGCGTGCGGCTCGTCGGGCAGCAGCACGAGGTCCGGGGCGCGGGCGACGACCTCGTCGAGGGTGACGCGGGGGTAGCGGACGTCGCGGCCCTGGACGCGCTCGGGCGGGAGCGGCGGCGCTTTGCCCAGGTCGGCCGCGAGCGGGTAGCGCCGGGGCCGATCCTCGAAGACGTTCTGCGCGCCGGCGAGGTCGAGCATGTCCGAGATGAAGGTGTCGCCGTGGACGGTCATCAGCGGGTCCATCCAGATCGGGATGAAGGCGCGCAGCGGCGGGCGCGCGCGGCGCCCCGCCTCGGCCGCGGCGTGGGCGCGGTAGGCGGCCGCGACCTGCTCGCGCGCGGCGGCCGGCGGCCGCGACGGGTCCGGCTCGCCGCGCTCCGGGGCCGCCGCGGGCGCGGCCGCCGCGGTCATCGCGGAGTGCCCGAGCAGGCGCGCCAGCCGGGCGAGGTGGGCCACGCCGTCCGCGACCCGCTTCGGGAACGAGACGAGCACCCGGAGGCCCGCCGCGTCGAGGCGCTCGATGTCGCGCTTGCTGTTCTCCTCCTGGTTCGCGACGACGACCTCGGGGTCGAGCGCGGCGATGCGATCGACGTCGGCGTCCTTCGTGCCGCCGACGAGCTCGATGCCCTCGACGTCCTCCGCGGGCGCGACGCAGTAGCGGGTGCGGCCGACGAGGCGGTCCCGGGCGCCGAGCCGGACGAGCGAGTAGGTGTCGCTCGGGACGAGCGAGACGATGCGCCGCGGAGGGGTGCGCCACTCGTGCTTGCGCCCCCGGTCGTCGACGATGCGGATGAACGACCCGGCAAAGGGCTGTCCCCAGCCTGCGCTGAACGTCATGCGCCGGATGTAGCCCGCCGCCGCGCACGCTGCACGTGGTGGGCGCGCTCGCCGGGCGCCGGCGCGGCGCCGGGCCGCCGCGCCCCGGCCGCTACGCCCCGGCCGCTGCCGGGGGCGGCGCCCGCTTAGTTGGCCCGCCCGCGCGAAGTCTGCGAACGAGGGCTCGTGCAGATCGATCGCCTCGATGTGCGTCGCGGAGGCACGCTCCCGTATCCGCCCTCTGGCCTGCCGCCTCTCGCCCGCGGTCCCGGTCATGAGGATCTCCCCCTGCGCCGGGCGGCGCCCCGCGCAGGGCGGCTCTTGCCGTGCCAATTTGGCCGGTACACGCTGTTCGACCACATCGGCCAGGGGGGGATGGCCGATCTGTACCTGGCGCGGGTGCGCACCGATCTCGGCGCCGCGCGCCTCGTGGCCATCAAGGAGGTCACCCCGAGGTTCGCGCACGATCCGCGCTTCGTGGAGATGCTCGCGAGCGAGGCCAGGCTCGCCGCGGGGCTGCGCCACGCGTCCATCGTGCAGGTCGAGGATCTCGGCCGCGAGGACGGCTCGCTGTTCATCGCGATGGAGTACGTCGAGGGCTTCGACCTGCGCGAGCTGCTCCGCCGCTGCGCGCGCCAGAAGGTGAAGCTCCCGGTCGCGTTCTCGCTCCTGATCATCGCCGAGGCGCTGCAGGCGCTCGCCTACGCCCACCGGAAGGGCGTCGTGCACCGCGACGTCTCGCCGTCGAACGTGCTCCTGAGCTTCGAGGGCGAGATCAAGCTCTGCGACTTCGGCATCGCCCGCGCGCACGAGCGCAGCGGCGCGACGCTGGACGAGGCGCTGCAGGGCAAGGCCGGCTACATGAGCCCCGAGCACGCCCGCGGCGACGCGCTCGACGCGCGCTCCGACCTGTTCGCGTGGGGCATCCTGGTGTGGGAGGGGCTCGCCGGCGGGCGTTTTTACCGCCCGGCCCCGGGGGGGGGCCTCTCGAAGGAAGAGGCGCGCGGCGAGCTGCTCGAGCTCGCGCGGCGCGCGGAGATCCCGCCGCTCGTGGAGCGCGGCCTCCCCGACGAGGCGGCGCTCCACGCGATCGTCGCGCGGGCGCTCGCGGAGGCGCCCGAGGAGCGCTACGCGAGCGCGGCGGCGATGCTGCGGGACATCGCGGCCTACGCGGCGGCG
>JAICEP010000438.1 GCA_025924095.1 Sorangium sp. | reverse complement strand
GCTCTGCGCGGGCGCGCCGCCCGAGGAGCTGCACCAGGCTGCGCTCCGCCTCGCGGACGCGTACCTCGCCGCCGGCGAGCCTGACCGCGCCCGCGCCGCCCTCGAGCGGGCGGTGCCCCGCGCCGCGCAGCCCGCGCCGCTCCGCGAGCGGCTCGCGTACCTCTACCGCGCGTCGGGCGCGTGGAGCGCGCTGGCCGAGCTCATCGCGGGCGACGCCGCGCGCGCCGACGAGGCGCCGGCCCGGCTCTCGCTCCTCCGCGAGGCCGCGGACCTCTACCTCACGCGCGGCGGCTCGCCCGCCGCCGCGATCCCGCTGTTCGACGAGGCCATCGTCCTCGCCCCCGACGACCTCTCGCTGCGCCTCGCGCGGAGCCGCGCCCTCTCCGCCGCGGCCAGGACCGACGACGCCACCGCCGCCCTGCGCGCGATCATCGCCGATTTCGGCAGTCGCCGCCCCAAGGAGCGCGCGTTCGTGCATTACGAGCTCGCCCGCGTCGCCCTCACCACGGGCGACCGCGCCCGCGCGATGGCGGAGTTCGACCTCGCGCTGCGCGTCGATCCCGCGCACCCCGATGCGCTCCACGGCCTCGCCGGCCTCGCCCTCGAGGACGGCCAGCTCGAGCGCGCGCACCGCGCCTACCGCGCGCTGCTGCTCGTCGTGCGCCGGCCCCGCGACGAGGGCGAGGGGCTCGTCGGCGCGCGGCGGAGCACGATGCCGCCCATGCGCTCCAGCATGGCCCTGCCGGCCGCGACCTCGTTCAGCCGGGCCGAGGTCCTCCTCGCGCTCGGCGAGATCGCGCGGCGGCAGGGGGCGCCTGATCGCGAGGTGGAGTACGTCGAGTCCGCCTTCGAGGCGGCGCGCGAGAGCGACGCCGAGCACGAGAAGCTCCTCGCCGCGCTGCGCGCCCGCGGGCGCCACGACCTGCTCGCCCGCGCGCTCGAGGCGCGGCTCGCCGGCCCGGCCCTCGAGCCCGCCGAGGACGCCGCCGCGACGCTCGGTGAGCTCGCGTCGCTCTACGAGGGGCCGCTCGATCGCCTGGAGCCCGCGCTCGCGGCCCGCCTGCGCGCGCTCGATCTCACGCCGGGCGCGGGCCCCGCCCACGACGCCGCCCTCGATCTCGCGCGCCGCCTCGACCAGACGCGCCGGTACCTCGACCTCGTCGAGCGGCTCGTCGCGCGGGCGGCCGGCGAGCCGTACGAGATCGCGCTCCTGCTCCGCTTCGGCCGCGCCCTCGAGCTCGCGCCGGACAGCCAGGAGCGCGCCGCGGCCGTCTACCGCCGCGCCGAGGCGAAGATCGCGGCCGGCGGGCCCTCCGCCGGCCGCGAGGCGGGCGTCGACGTCGAGCCGCTGTGGCGCTCCCTGGAGGCCCTCTACGCGCGCCTCGGCGACCGCCCGGCGCAGGCCGACGTCCTCCGCAAGCGCATCGCCCACGCCGACGCCGCGCGCCCCGACGCCGCGCCGGCCGCCCCCGCGAACCGCCCGGATCGCGCCGAGCCGCGGTACCGCCTGGCCGCGCTGCTCGCGTCGGACCCGGCGGAGGTCGATCCGGCGATCTCGCTCCTCGAGGAGGCGCTCGATCTCCACGCCGATCCGGACCGCGCCGAGGCGATCCTGCGGGACGCGCTGCGCGCCGATCCGAGGAACCCGCGCGCGATCCGCCTCTTCGAGCGCCTCGCCCGGCAGAGCGGGCGCCCGCGCGCGCTCGTGGACGCGCTGCTCCTCCTCGCGGAGATCGAGGGCCCGCTCGTCCTCGAAGAGGCGGTCCGCACCGCCCGCGCGTTCGGCGACCGCGAGCAGGCCGAGTCGATCTTGCAGCGCATCGTCGGCCCGGGCGCGCCGCCCTCGTCCGACCCGCCCAGCGCCGCGTGGGCGCTCGTCGCGCTGGCCGAGCTCCGCGAGGAGGCCGGCGATCTCGCGGCCGCCGCGTGGCTGTGCGAGCGCGCCGCGCGCGCCTCGGAGCCCGAGGACGAGCGCGCGCTGCTCCTGCACGCCGCGGAGCTCGCCGCGAACCCCCTCGACGACCTCTCCCGCGCCGCGCGCCTCTACGAGGAGCTCCGCGCCCGCGAGCCCGCCGAGCGCGAGATCTGGATGCCCCTCGCCGGCGTGTACCGCCGGAGCGGCGACGCCGCGCGCCTCTCCGCGCTGCTCGAGGAGACGGTCCCCCTCGTCGACGACCTCTCCGAGCGCTGCGCGCTGCGCCTCGAGCGCGCGCGCCTCCTCGCGCGGGAGTCGCCGGCCCAGGCGGCGCTCCTGCTCCGCGACATCCTCGACGAGGACCCGACCCAGGTGGAGGCCGCCATCCTCCTCGCCACGATGCTCGAGGAGGCCGGCCGCACCGAGGAGCTCGGCGAGCTCTTCGCCCTGCAGCTCGACGCCGCGAAGGACCGCGGCGACGTCGCCTCGATCGCGTCGATCTCGATGCGCCTCGGCGCCCTCCTCGAGCAGCGCGGCGACGATCGCGGCGCGCGCGACGTCTACCTCGGGGCGGTGGACTGGGACGCCTCGAACCGCGACGTCCTGCGCGCCCTCGTGCGCCTCGGCCGGAAGCGCGACAACGCCGACGATCTCGTCGACTCGCTCGAGAAGCTCCTGCGCATCGAGCAGGGCGGCGAGGCGGCCGAGCTCGCGCTGGAGCTCTCCGAGCTGCACGGCGCGCGCGGGGACGACGTCGCCGCCGAGGCCGCCCTCAAGGCCGGCTACGCCGTCTGCCCCACGAGCGACCGGCTCCGCGAGGAGCTCGCGTCGCGCTACGCGGCCCGCGAGGCGTGGCACGCGCTCGCCGAGCTCCACGTGCTCACGGCGCACGTCGCCGGCACCGACGAGGCGCGCGTCGGGGCCCTCCGCCGCGCCGCCGAGATCCTCCGCGACCGCGCGGGCGACGCCGCCGCCGCGGCCGAGCTCCTCGAGCGCGCCCTCCGCGTCGCCCCCGGGGATCGCGACGTCCTGCTCGCGCTCATCGACGCGTGCGGCGCGGCCTCCGAGCACGCCCGCGCGGCCCGCGCGCTCACGGCGACGCTCGAGGCGAGCCCGGACGACCCGAGGCTCTACCGCGCGCGGGCCGAGGTCCACGGGGCGCTCGGGCAGGGCGACCGCGCGCTCGCCGATCTCGAGCGCGCCTCCGCGCTCGGCGGCGCCGGGTACGCGCGCGAGCTCGTCGCCGAGCTCGATCGTGCGCTCGCGCGCGCGGCGGCGCGGCCCGCCGAGGCCGAGCCCGCGTCGGAGGGGTCGGCGGCCGTCGCGCCGCGCGCGCTCCGGCTGCGCCTCGCCGAGATCCTCGCGCGCTCGGGCGATCTCGAGCGCGCGCGCGGCCACCTCGGCGATCTGCTCCACGTCGACTCCAAGGATCGCGCGGCGCTCAAGGCGCTCGCCGGCCTCGAGGAGTCCGCCGAGCGGTGGGACGCCGCGAGCGCCGTCTACCGCCGGCTCATCGCGCTCGAGGAGGGCGACGCCCTCGTCGCCACCGCGCTCCGCCTGGCGGGCGCCTGCGCGCGCGCCGGCCACCTGAGCGACGCCCGCGGCGGTCTCGAGCGCGCGCGCCGCGCCGCGCCGGGCAACACCGAGATCCGCGATCGCCTGCGCGCGCTCTACGCCGAGATCGGCGCGAGCCGCGAGCTCGCCGCCATCACGCTGGAGGACGCCGCGGCCGCGTCCGACGTGGCTGGCCGCTTCACCCTCCTCGTCAAGGCTGGCCGTTTGCTCCTCGACGTCGGCGACGCGGCGCAGGCGGCCCCGGTGCTCCGCGAGGCGCGCTCTCTCCGCCCGGAGGATCACGAGGTTGCCCTCCTGCTCGTGGACGCCCTGACGGCCGCGGGCAGCCCCAGGGAGGCGCGCGCGGTCACCTCGGAGCTCATCGTCGCCAGCAAGGGTCGCCGCTCGCGGCTCCTCGGCGCCGTCTACCACCGCCTCGCGCGGATCGAGGACGCCGAGGGGAATTTGAGCGAGTCGCTCACTGCGCTCTCGAGGGCGCTCGAGAACGACCCTCAGAACGGCGAGCTCGCCATGGCGCTCGGCGAGAGCGCGCTCGGGCTGGGGGAGCAGGACCTCGCCGCGCGCGCCTACCGCGCGGTCACCCTGATGAAGATTGCCCCCGAGCCCGGCGAGGGTGGCACCACGCTCGCCGCGCGCGCGCTCGCCTATTACCACCTCGGGGCGATGGCGTTCGCGGCCGGCGACCGCCGCAAAGCGCGCCTGATGCTCGACAAGTCCGTCTCCGAGGACGGGTCGCTCGAGGCGGCCCGGGCGCTCCTCGACGAGCTGCGCGCCGGCTAAACCCCCCTCCCGCCCGTCTCCGCAGGTATGCCCAGGTCGCGGCGGCCGCCGCCCTCGCAGCCGCCCTCGCGGCCGCCCGAGGCGGCGCGCCGGGGCGCCGGGCCGCCCGTTTCCAGCGGTATTTTGCGGCCTTCTGGCCTCTCGACGGCGCCTCTCCGGCCCACGGCGGCGCCGCGCCGCCGGCCCTCCCAGCGGCTCGTTCCCCCTCTGGCGCGCCGCTCCGGCGCGGCCTTTCAGGGGTCCGCGCGATGCCCGCTCTCAGAAATCGCGTTTTCTCCCCGCATTTTTGTCTTTTTTTGTCCTGAGTCGTGTGTAAGGTTCACTAAGGCTGTGCGCGACGAGGTGTCGCGCGCGGGCTCATGTCCAGGAGAGTGCCATGGCAACTAAGAAGACGGCCGGGGGCGGCGCGAAGAAGACGTTGAGCAAGAGCGGCCTGATCCAGGCCATCACCGAAGCTGCCGGTGATGAGCTGAGCCGCAAGCAGGTGAAGAACGTTCTCGAGTCCCTCATCTCGATCGGTCATCGCGAGCTGAAGAAGTCGGGCGTGTTCACGCTCCCCGGCTTTGCGAAGTTCCGGGTGATCAAGCGCCCTGCGACGAAGGCGCGCCAGGGGATCAACCCGTTTACCAAGCAGCCGATGACCTTCGCCGCGAAGCCGGCGAGCAAGTCGGTCCGCGCTCGGCCGATCAAGGCCATCAAGGACGCGCTCCTCTAGGCATACGCATCTCCAGCGGAGCGCAGGGCGGCCACGGCGACGTGGCCGTTCTTGCTCCATGGCCCCGCGCCGGCCCCGGGCGTGTCCCCGCGGGGCCCCCGGCGCCGCCGGCCTGATCCCGCTCCGGGGGCCGGGCAGCGGCGGAGCCGCCGCCCGCGCCGTCACGTCGCTTCTTGCGTCATTTCTTGCGGCTGTAGGCCTGCGCTGCCACTGGACCCGATCCGGTGCGCGCTTTGACAACCAGCTTCACCGTCGCCGGGATGGGGAACGGCCACTGGTAGCAGCTCTGCTTGGCTCCGATGGCGGCTGTCGGGCCGGTGTCCGAGTCGACGGCGACCACCGGTTTCAGGTTGAACGCGGCGAGCCCCGGCTGTCCTCCGGCGTTGAGGTCGAGCTCCAGCTGGAGATCGACCTCGGTGACGGTGGGGAGCGCCTGCGCCAGGAACGTGTAGCAATGGCCCGGTTGGAGCATGAAGGTCTGCCCCGAGGCCGTCTGCCCCTCGGGCACCACGTTGCACACCGGCGCCCCTTCCGGCTGCATCTTCGGCGCCTCGCCGGTGGCGCGGCCCTGGAACATGGTGGTCATCGCGAGCGACTGGACTCCATCGCAGGGCGACGCCGTGGGCACCCCGACCGTCGGCAGGCCGGCGTCCGGGGGCGGGGTGGACGCTGTCGGCTGCGGGGGCGGCAGCGCCCCCGCGTCCGGGGGATCGTCCGCGAACTCCGACTCCTTGCTGCCGCCGCCGCAACCCAGCGCTGCCGCCGAGAGAGCCAGGAGCACTGCTGAACCCAACGACCTACCCGTCACCGTCATCTGCGGCCTCCTCGCGCACAGCCCCGCCGCACGCCGCGGCTCCTCGTTTGGACAGCTGCGCTCGCGGGCGCTCATACACCCGACAGGGGCCGGGGGCTATGTGCGAGGCGTCTTCGCGCAGGCGGGCCAGCGCAGGCGGCCGCCTCTCGCGCCGATCAGCCGGACCCGCCCACGAGCTCGCGCAGGATGCACATGCGCGCCACGAGGAGCGCCTCGGGCCGGATCGCGTCGTCGAGGTACGCGGCCGAGTTCGCCTCCGCCAGCGACTCGCGCAGCATTCCCTGCTCCAGGAAGGTGACCGCGCGCCCGAGGTGCAGCCGCGCCCTGTCGGCGGCGATCCCCATGCCCGCGCTCGCCAGCATCTCTCGTTCCAGGAACCACTGAGCAAACTCTCCGGGATGATCGAGCTTCGCGCGGGAGCCTTGGTCGGTCATGCTGTAGTTTACCTCACGTTTGGCCCTCGGCCAGCCGAGCCTGGCGGCAGTGACGCTGGAAATCGTGGCAGAAGCAGCATCAATCCGCCGGACGGGCGCGATGAAAGCGAGGGCGGGACACGTCCAAAGCGACATCCATCGGGCGGCCCTGGAGCCCGGTTGAGCGGGCCTCGGGGGTTCGCTCCGGGCAGCTCCCCGCGAGCGAACCGTTGCGTCGCGAGCCCGTCAGTGAGATTGAACGCGGCGTTCTGCCGGAATTCGAGGAGGTTCTTTTGCTCCGTACGATTGGCGTTCTGCCAGCCATGGTCCTCACCGCCGCCCTCGCTGCTGGTTGTCAACAGCGAGAGGCTTCCACGCCGCCGAGCTATGCGAGCCAGCCCCCACCCGGCTACTACCAGCAGCCGGGATACCAGCAGCCGGGGTACCAGCAGCCCGGCTATCAGCAGCCCGGATACCAGCAGCCCGGCTATCAGCAGCCCGGATACCAGCAGCCGCCGCCCGGGTACCAGCAGCCGGCCCCGACGCAGCCGGCCCCGACGCAGCCGGCCCCGACGCAGCCGGCCCCGGCGCCCTCGGCGCAGCCCGGCGGCTTCCCGTGGCCGTTCCCGCTCCCTGGCCAGCCGACCGGCGG
>JAICEP010000437.1 GCA_025924095.1 Sorangium sp. | reverse complement strand
GATGAGCACCGCCTGCGAGTACACGGCCACGAGGCCCGCGCGCTCCAGGTTGCGCTGCGAGGTGCTCCCCGCCTCCGTGACCGAGTAGGCGAGATCGCACCCCGCGCCGCGGGCGTACGCGAGGCGGGCGTCGATGACGGCGCGCTGCACGCCCCGGCCGCGGTGGGCCGGGAGCGTGCCGCCCGCGAACAGGAGAGCGATGCGCTCGTGCACGTAGACCGCGCCGACGCCGGCGACGGCGCCGTGGGTTGACGACGCGAAGAAGTACGCCGCCCCGGGGTCGTGGAAGCCCGCCTCGAAGAGGTCGGCCCCATCGGGCGGAGGCTCGCCCGGTGTGGCGAAGGCGGAGAGCGAGGCCGCGATCCACGCCGAGGCCTCCTCGCGCGCGGCGCGTCGCACGACCACGCCGCCGCGCGCGGCCGGCTCCGGCGCGTGGACCTCGGCGGCGGGGGCGAGGTGGCGCACGAGCACGGTGTCGAGCGAGTCCAGGCGGAAGCCGCGCTCCCCGAGCCGCGCGAGCAGCGAAGGGTGGGCAAAGGGCGAGACAAGGATGCGCGCCGCGGTGCCGCGCGAGGCGTAGAAGTCCTCGAGGGCCTCGACGTCGCGCGCCTCGACCGGGCCGCTCATGCCGAGGCCGGCCGCGCGCGAGAGCCGGGTGTGCGGGACGACGAACGCGGCGCGGCCGCCCGCGATGACGGCGACGGCGGCGCGCCGCGCCGGGACCCGCGCGGCGACCTCGCGCGCGAGCGCCTCGACCTTCGCGGCCTCGGCGGCCTCGATGCGGGCGGACAGGGCGTGATCGACGAAGACAGGCCGGGGTGTCACGCGGGAAGCGTAGCGCCGGCGACGACGGCGCGGACGCATTCTGCTGCCCGACGGCTGGGCCAGCTCGTCGCTCGCTGCTGAGGTCGGCGGTGTTACGGTGCCCGCCATGCGTCTGGCCGTCCCGCTCTCGACCCCGCCCTCGATCACGCGTCGAGCGTTCCTGCGCAGCGCCGCCGCGGGCGCGGTCGGGCTCGGGGCCGCCGACGGCTTCCTCGTCGAGCCCCGCTGGCTGGAGATCACCCGCCACGACATCCACGTCGCCGGACTCCCGCGCTCCCTCGATGGCTTCACCATCGCTCAGCTCACCGACGTTCACCTCACGTCGATCAGCGGTTTGCACGAGTCCCTCCTCGCCGCGGTGCAGGAGGTCGCTCCGCAGCTCGTCGTCCTGACCGGCGACGTCATCGACGCGGAGGCCTCGCTGGGCGCGCTCACGGACCTCTGCAAGGGAGTCGAGGGCTCCGGGCGGAAGGTCCTCGCGACGCTCGGCAACTGGGAGCACTGGGGCAAGGTCCCGATCGAGGGGCTCCACGAGGCCTATGCGCGCGGCGGCGCGAGGCTGCTCGGCAATGAGCACACCCGGCTGCCGGAGGGCCTCGTCGTGGCCGCGACCGACGATTTCTGCAGCGGTCACCACGACGTCGTCCCGGCGCTCCGGCACCTCCCGAAGGGCCCGGCGCGCCTCTTCCTGACGCACGCGCCCGGCCTCCTCGACGAGGTGCCGCCCGGCACGCCTCGCTTCGACCTCGCCCTGAGCGGCCATACCCACGGCGGCCAGGTGCGCCCGCTCGGCTTCTCGGTCGCGGTGCCGCCCGGCTCGGGGCGCTTCGTCGCCGGCCCTTACGAGACGCGCGTGGGCCCCGCCTACGTGAGCCGTGGCATCGGCACGAGCGTCGTCCCGGCGCGCTTCCTTTGCCGGCCGGAGCTGCCGGTCTTCCGCCTCGTGCAGGGCTGAGGAGCGCCGGAGCGCCCCTCCCGCTACCCCGCGCGGCAGGAAAGGAGCTCGCCGTACGTCCGCCGCACCGGCCCCTCGGCGCCCCGGCGCTCCGGGCGCCGAGGCGCGGTGTTCAGCTCGCGCTGGGGTCGGCGACGCGGCCGACGAACAGGAGACTGCCCGTCGCGTTGTCGCGGATGAGGAACAGGAAGGGACTCACGAGCGCGAGCGACGCCGGCTGGGGCGCCGACTCGTCGCCGACGATGACCGCGGTCGCGGCCGCCGCCTCGGTGCCGGCCTCGTTCACGCCGACGAACGCCTTGTGGAGGACGTCCTGGATGAAGGGCTGTCCCTTGGAGTTGATCCCGGTGAAGTCCGCGGCGCCGAACGTGAACGCGATCTCCATCCCCATCGCCTTCAGCGTGTCCTTGAGGCTCAGCTCGTATTCGAATTTGAACCTGGGCATCGTCGTGTCGACCAGGTGCTCGCTCATCGCGCCGACGATGCCGTCGACCTTCGCCGCGTCGAGCGACGCCTCGAACGCGTCGAGCGTGCCCTTCTCGGGCAGGAGGAGCACCATCGACAGCTCGTCCCCGTCGTAGGGCATCGCGACCGCCTTGTAGCCGTCGCCCTCGGCGTACGGTATCTCCAGGTTGGCGTGCATCAAGGGCACGGTCACGTCGGTCCCGTCGGCCTTCTCGAACTGGCCGTCCTCCGTGGCGGTGGGCTCGAACGGGGTGCGCCACGCCGCGTTGAAATAGATGGCGTTCGTCAGGACAAGCACCGTCTCGGGGGTGATCGCCTCGACGGGCACCAGCTTTTCGATCTTGCCCTCGGTCCTGTCGCTGACCCAACCGTTGATGAGATCGGCCGCGTCCTGCGGGTGCTCCAGGAAGTCCACGACGTGCATTCCGGCGCCGTAGTTCAGCCCGAGCGTGTCCAGGAAGGGCGCCTCGAACGGGTAGCCGATCTGCCCCCAGAGCGCGTTCACGACGTTGAGGCGGAAGCCCTCTCCGTCGGCGCCCTGGGCGCCCTGACCGCGGCTCTCGAGCTCCTGGTCGATCCAGTTGAACGCCGGGTGGAGCCTGTCCTGCCCGAGGTCGAAGTGCATCGTGTCGGCCATGGCCTCCTCGGTCTCGCCCTTCGCGCCGGCCCACGTCATCGCGAGCGCCGTCGAGATGCTGTAAGGCGAGTAGAAGACGTTGCCCGGCTTCTGGCGGAGCTGCTTGTAGAGGTCGAGCGAGAAGGCGGAGTTGCCCGAGACGAGCGCGGCCCTGTCCTCCGCGGGCACGTCGGGGGCCGAGATACGCTGTTTGTCCGAGGCGACCACACATCCGGGCTTGTCGGCGTCGTGGCACGCCTCGCCCCCGGGGTCGGGGTTCGGGTCCTCGTTCGGGTCGGTTGTCGTCTCGCAACCGAGGATCGCGGCCAGAGCCAGGACGAAGGGCGGAGCGCAGGTTCGAAGGGTTCGCAGCATGCCGCTCGCCGAGCATTCGCCGTGCCGCCCCGGCCTCCGCTCGCGGGCTCCTGCGTCTCCGAGACGACACGCGCGCCCGCGCCCGAGCCGCCGCGCACCGCGCGCGCCCGACCCCTGACATCCGGCGAAAGCGCTGGCACGGTCTGGCACAAGATCCCGGCCCGAGCCGGGAGCAGGCGGGCGCGAGCGAGGGTATCCATCGCTCGAAGGGAGCATAGAGCCCTACTCTTCGGCTTCCTCTGGGCTGCTCGCCCCGGCATCCACCCTCCGGAGGATGGCGAGGACCGCTCTTTCCAGGATGAGCTTCGACCTCAGCATCTCGCTCTCAGCGGTGCCCTCCTGGCCCTTGATGGCGATCGCGTTCGCGTCTCGAAAGTCAACCGTGTGATAGGCGGAGTCGCCGCTCTTCTCTTGGACCACGAGGGTGTTGAAGTCGCCACGCGTGATGTCGCAGTTGATGTTCCACTGCGGGTGGCCATCTGGCCCCGGATCGGGATTCAGGTAAAGACTGAGCTGGGGCAGCCTGATACACGGATTGTTGTTGTACTTGTTGACGTAAGTGCATCGCTCCCCTGACTCGAGGATGTAGCGCTTCACCCGGTCCAGGTTGCCCTTGCTGAGGGTTCGCCGCTCCGGGGAAGGTGTCGTGTTTTTCATGCAGCTTGCCTGTGCTCCTGCGAGGGCGACGAGCGGCATGAACAGCATGGCCACCCTTGCGATCACCGATGAAGCGTTCATAAGCGGCCCAACCAGAGGATCCCGGAGGCGAAGCCCGCCGCCGAGGTGGCTGCGAGAGGGCGAGCCCATCGCTCACAGGCCGAAGAATGCCACCGCTCGCGCGGGCGTGTCGAGCTCGCCCGCCGTCCAGCCGAGCAGGCGCGGGAGCCCCGCCGAGGGGGCCCCTCGCGGGCCGCGGCGGGACGTCATCCGTGGCGCCCCCGGGCCGCGAACCGTGATGTAATGGCCGTGAGCACCCCCGGGCAGCGGCTGCCGGGGACCACGCCGCGGTGCCCCCCTTGAGCGACTCTGCCCCGAAAGCGACGATCGCCGTGCTCGAGCGGAACCGCGTCGTCGGCCAGCGGATCGCCCGCGTCATGTCGGCCGCCGCCGGCATGCAGGACGTGCCCGTGGCCGGCGACCCCGCCGAGCTGCGCGCGCGGCTGTCCGAACGACCCCTGCTGCTCGGCTGCGACGCCGCCGATCTCGACCTCGCGCTCGAGTGGGCGGCCGAGCGCTACCCCAGCATGCAGCTCCTCGTGTGGACCTCCGGCAGCACCGACGCGCTCCTCCACGCCGCCCTGAAGGAGCCGCGGCTCTCCAGCATCGTCGGCTGGCCGAGCTTCGCCTCGATGCCCCGGCCCTGGGAGATCGCGCTCGCCGTCCGCCGCATCGTCAAGCCGCTCGCGCTCCCGCCCCGCCTGTCCGACCTGCTCTCCTGGGGCGCCACCATCGTGAAATGGCGCCCCCGCACGAGCGAGGACCGCGACCGCACCGTCACGGAGGTCGCGCACTGGGCCGAGCGCGCCGGCGCCCCCGCGCGCGTCGCCGAGCGGCTCGCCGCGCTCGCCCACGAGCTGCTCATGAACGCCATGTACGACGCGCCCGTCGATGGCCGCGGGCGCCCGCGCTACACCCACGACCGGCGGTGCGACCTCGTGCTCGAGGAGAACGAGATCCCCACGCTGCGGCTCGGCACCGACGGCGCCCACCTCGCCCTCCAGGCCCACGATCCGTTCGGCGGCCTGCAGCGACACCACGTCTTCGAGGGCATCACGCGCGGCCTGAGCGCCCGCGGCGCGGACTCCACCCGCGCCTCGGTGCTCGACACCTCGCGCGGCGGCGCCGGCCTCGGCATGCTCAAGATCTACGCGGCCGGCGCGGTGCTCGTCATCGACGTCTCGCCCACCACCTCGACCCTGGTCACCTCGTTCTGGGACCTCGACGTGAACCCGCGCGAGTTCCGCTCCCTCCCCGCATCCATCCACTTCTTCGAGCGCTCCGCGCCGGCGATGGAGACGCTGGAGCGGCCCGAGTGGTAGCGCGCAGGCTCGCCGCGCGCCCAGCGCAGCCCGCCCGGGAGGGACGCCATGGCTGAGATCGATCCGCTCCTCGCACGGCAGCTCAGGCGCCTCGGCCTGGAGGACCTCGGCGAGCCGCCCGACAGAGAGACCTGGAACAAGGTCGTCGCGCGCATCAGCGAGCATTACCGCCACGTCGCCGACGACAGGAGCCTGCTCACCCGCTCGCTCGACCTGTCGACGAACGAGATGGGCGCGCTCCACCGCAAGCTGCTCGCCGAGCGGGACCGCCTCCGCAGCGTCGTCGTCGCCATCGGGGACGCGCTGACCATCTTCCACGACGCCGCCAGCTCGCAGGTCGAGCCGGCGCGGCCGCTCGACGTCGACTCGACCATTTCCATGGCCAAGCGGCGCTTCGCGACGAAGCTCAGCGATCTGCTCTCCCTGAGCGGCGCGGCGCCGGGCAGCGAGGCCGAGGGCGCCGCCCCGGCGAGCGAGGCGGACGAGGCGATCCACGAGGTCCGCGTCCAGCTCGTCGCGCTCGGGGACCGGCTCGTGCAGCTGCTCCACGAGACCGCCGAGCGGGCGTCGCTGAAGAAGCAGCTCGAGGTCGCGCGCGCCGTCCAGCAGATGCTCGTGCCGAGCGACGACGTCATCGAGCGGCGCTCGCTGCGGCTCGCCGGCCACTTCCAGCCCGCGGCGGAGTGCGGCGGCGACTGGTGGACCTTCCACGACCTGCCGGACGGCAAGCTGCTGACGGTCATCGGCGACGTGACCGGGCACGGCATCTCCTCCGCGATCATCACGGGGGCGGCGAAGGCCGCGTGCGACGTCGCGCGCACGTTCGTGCGGGAGGAGCTCGGCGTCGCGCAGCTGCTCCGGCTCATGAACTGCTCGATCTTCGAGGCGGGGAAGCAGAAGTTCCTGATGACCTGCACGGCGTGCATCTTCGATCCGGAGGCCCGCTCGCTCTCCCTCGCGAACGCGGGCCACCCGTTCCCGTACCTCGTCAGGAACAACACCCTCCGCCAGCTCGCCGCGCAGGGCTCGCCGCTCGGGGCAGCGCGCTCGGCCGAGTACGCGGCGAGCACCGTGCAGCTGGAGGCCGGCGACGCCCTCCTCTGGTTCACCGACGGCGTGACCGAGTGCGAGAACGCGTCGAGCGAGCAGTTCACCGAGAAGCGGCTGCGCGCGCTCTTCCAGAGCGTCGCGACGCACGCGCCCGAGGAGGCGAGGGACGCGATCGTCGCGGCGGTCTCGCGGTTCCGCGGCGAGCGCTCCCTCGACGACGACATGACGCTCGTCGTGGCCCGCGTGCTGTAGCCTCAAGGGGACGAGCCCCATGATCCTCGAGACGTTCCATTACGATCGAGTCACGAAGAAGTGGTCGGTTCGGGTGCTGCCCGTGCTCGACAGCGACCGGACGCTGGTGCTTGTGTTCGGCGCGCCGGAGTTCCTGGACGACCCGGGGGCGATCCGCGAGCTGAGGCGGGCGTACCCGAGATCGCACATGGTGGGGTGCTCGAGCGCGGGGGAGATCGCGGGCACGTCGGTGCGCGACGGGACCTTGTCGGTGGCGGTGGCGCGGTTCGAGCGGACGGCGCTGTCGGCGGCGCAGGTG
>JAICEP010000436.1 GCA_025924095.1 Sorangium sp. | reverse complement strand
GCCGGGCGACACGGTCGAATTTGACCCCGAGGAGTGTGGTGCGTGCCCCCTCCGAGCCAATTGCACCCAAGCCGCGTCGGGACGAGGGCGGACCGTATCCATCGCCGAGGACGAAGCCTTGCAGAGCAAGTTCCGGAAGCTGCAGCAGACCGGGCCAGGACGCGCCGTGCTCCGGCAGCGGGTCCCTGTGGAGCATGCCCTCGCACACATCGCGGCGCGCAAAGGACACAGCGCGCGCTACATCGGCGTCCGGAGAAACCTGTTCGACCTCCGGCGCGCAGCAGCGATCCAGAATCTCGAGTCTGCCCAGCGGCTGATGCAGGCTGCGGCGTAACCCATTGGAATGAGACAATTTTCAACGTGATTGGTGCCCTAGGCCGGTGACGAGCCAGGGGCGCCCGAGGTACACTGCAACCGATGAAGCTCGCCATCGACCTATTGCCCGCGCAAGCCGAACGCCTCCATGAGCGCGCAAAGAGCCTCGGCTTGCAGCCGGAAGAGCTGGCGCGGGCCGCCGTGGCGGATCTGCTGACAACCCCGGACGACGAGTTCCGTGCTGCCGCCGAGGTCGTCCTCCAGAAGAACGCAGAGCTGTACAGGCGGCTCGTCTGAGTTACACGCTCGGCCTTCGGGCGCGGGTGAATGCCAGATCGTTGGACGGGCATCACGTAATCAATCGTCAACGGGTGAATGATATGCATGACACCCGAATGAAGTAAGCATTTTGAATACAAATTGAGGATCGCATGGCCTTGATCCAGTGTCCCGAATGCAAGAAAGATCTTTCGTCTACAGCTCCCGCGTGTCCGCATTGCGGCTACCAACAACATGCACCCGGACCGCAGCTCGTTCAGACTACAAGCGGTGCAACCGGGAAATTCCTCGACCCATCGGCAAACGCGAGAAGCTGTCTCGGCTGTGCTGCCATTGTCGTCATTGGTACCGTGGTGCTGTTCATCCTGGCGATGCTACGGTGACTTGGCGACAGGAGCACCGACGGTGAAGGACGTGCGCGTACGCCTCCTGCCGGGGCGCACGTGCCGCTTTGCGCCGGACGGACAAGCAGGGGCGCCGGCGCTCTGGTGTTCGCTACCCAATCCGGGTCGGGATCGTGCGCGGCGTGAGAAATCGCCGTCGCTGGGCGTAATGGACGGGGTGGGAGCGGACAGTGAGCATGGCTCCCCGCTCGGTTGCCCCCGCTCGGCTACCCCAATCTCGGTCGGTTCGCTGGCTCGGCCCGTGAGGGCAACGGCCGAGGAGGCGATCGTTGATTTCCAAGCGCTCCGTGCTGTGTGTAGGATTCGCGCATGAAGGTACTCAAGTACGTTGGCCTCGGGCTCCTGGCCGTCGTTCTCCTGTTCGTGATCGTGGTGATGACGCAACCTTCCACGTTCCGCGTCGAGCGTTCAGCGACCCTGGCCGCGCCTGCCGAGGCCGTGTACGCGCAGATCGTCGACTTTCACGCCTGGCAGGGTTGGTCGCCGTGGGAGAAGCTCGACCCGTCCATGCAGAGGACCTACGGCGGGCCCGCGTCCGGCACCGGCGCGTCGTACGCGTGGTCGGGCAACGAGCAGGCGGGCGAGGGCAAGATGACCATCACGGAGGCGAAGCAGCCGTCGAACGTCACCATCCGGCTCGAGTTCATCAAGCCGTTCGAGGCGATGAACACCACAACATTCACCCTCGTTCCGGCGCCCGGCGGCACGAAGGTGACGTGGGCCATGGAGGGGGAGAACACCTTCGTCGGTAAAGCATTCGGGCTATTCATGGACATGGACAAAATGGTCGGTGCTGACTTCGAGAAGGGGCTCGGCGCGATAAAGCAGAACGTGGAGTCGAAGGCCGCGCCGTCGAGCTGACCGTCGGCGGGGTGCCCCCCGCTCGATCAGCCGTCGTCGTGCACGATCGCCCATCCGAGCTCGGGGGCGAGCTTGGCCGCTGTCCGCCGCACCTGGGCCTCGATGCCCTGCTCGCCCAGGGCTCCGGCTCGCCCGCTCGCCCGAGCCGCACGCTTCCGGTGCTGGCGAGGCGCCCTCGCGCGCGCCGGACGCGCATCTGGACAGGGCGTCCTCATGGCGCCCAGGTGACGTGGGGGAAGAGGATGGCCCGGCCCGAAAGAGAGCTGAACTACCTCTTGCGATGTGCCGGCCAACCCATCGACAGCAGCGAGAAATCGACGCCAGCGTAGGGGATTCCCTTCCGATGGCGGTGCAGCAGCCGTGTGGGCGCTTGCAAGAAAGTGGACCGCGCCGCGCAGGTTCTGCTAGGGGGAGGACTTATGATCATCGCGCTCACCGGACAGAAGGGTGGGATCGGCAAGAGCACCACGGCCGTGAGCCTCGCCGTGGCCGCGCTGGCGAACGGCCGGCGCGTGCTGCTCGTCGACGCCGATCCCCAGGGGACCGTCCGTACGTGGGGCGACGTGGCCGCCGAGGCAGGGCACGAGACCCCGACCGTCATGGCCATGGGCGCCTCGATGCACAAGCCGGGGCAGCTGCCGGACGTCGCCGCCGCGTACGACCTCACGGTGATCGATTGTCCCCCGCGTCACGGTGAGATCGCGCGGTCGGCGCTGATGGTCGCCGACGTGGCCATCTACCCTTGCGGCCCCACGGCCGCGGACGCCTGGGCCCTCAGCGCCGCGATCGAGGTGTTCCGCGAGGCCGCGGCGCTGCGGAGCGCGCTCAAGGGTTGCATCCTCATCACGCGCAAGCAGGGCCGCACGGCGCTCGGCAAATCGGCGCGCGCGGTGCTCGAGACCTCGGGCCTGCCGGTGCTCTCCACGGAGCTCGGCTATCGCATTGCCTACCAGGAGTCCCTCGCCTGCGGGCAAGGGGTGACGGGCTACGCGCCGCGCGACGCCGCGGCCAAAGAGATCACCCACCTTCTCGAAGAACTGGAGAAGCTTCATCATGGCGAAAAAGCAAGTCGCGGTCTCGCTAAGAAAGCCGCCGTCGCCTGAAAAGGCCGACGCGTTCGTCGCGGGCAGCACCGACGGCAAACCGGCCCACGACGCCGTGAAGTCGCGGCCCGCCGCAGACAAGCGAGCGTCCGACGACGACAAGCCGGCCGAGGCGAAGCAGGAGCGAGCGCCGGACGCGCAGCCGGCCGCCGAGCCGCCCGCGGCGCCGCTGCAGGCGAGCGCGGCCGCCGAGCCCCAGGCGCTCGCCACCACCTCGGAGCCGCCGGCCATCCCGGCGGTGCTCGTCGGGAACGACGGCCGCGCGCGGCGCGCGGTGACCGTCTACCTCCCCGATCCGCTCGCGGACCGGCTGCTGCTCCACTGCATCGAGCAGGACCGCGACGTGAGCAACCTGGTCGGCGAGGCGGTCGAGGTGCACCTCGACAGGCGCCTCGGGCCGGCGTCGGTCTCCGCATCCCCGGCCTCGGACGGCGCAGCCGCCGCGCGAGAGGCGGCGCCGCCGGGCCCGACGTACCGCGCCGAGCCGTACCGCGCCGAGCCGTACCGCGCGGCGGACACGAGCGCGAAAGGGCGCGTCGGCCGCATGGTCCAGGTGGGGCGGGTGCTGATGACCCTGTGGCGACAGCGGCCCCGGGCGAGCTGACCCGAGCACGCGAGCGAGCCCGACAAGGCACCACCGCTCTCGAATCGAACCCCGGCGCGACCGGCGCTCCGGGGGTGGCCGGACAGCAGCTGGAAGGCGAGCGGAGGGAGAACAAGGATCTTCCTGCCTTGCCGCTCTCCCTCCTCACCTGCGAGCCTCTCTCCGGGCCCCAAAAGGCCATCTCGTGTCCTGCCCTTCCATTCCCGGTTCCCGGTGCGCAGCCCTCCTCAGGCCTCCAGACAAGAGGCGTGCCCGTCTCTCCGCGGGGCGTGGCCAGGCCGCCCGCCCCGCCGAGGCGCCGCGCGATGGATGAAGCGCGCCGCTCCCGCCGCCGAGCGCGCGATGAGCTCCAGCGTCACGGAACCGTTCGCCGCGGCGGCGACTGACCACCAGGACGAGCGATGACCCAGCATGTTCGGGACGAGGGGACGGCCGCGCGCGGGCCCAATCAGAAGGAGGCGCAGGTCACGTCGGACGCCGGCCGCTCCGTTCACGCGATGTTCATGGAGGCGCCGACCGCCATCGCGGTGTTCCGTGGCCCCGACTGGGTGATCGATTTCACGAACCGGCTCGCCCAGCGCCTCTTCCGCGACCGGACCGTCGTGGGCAGGCGCCTCTTCCAGTGCGCCCCGGAGCTCGCCGGCTCCCGGGTGGCCGATCTGCTCGAGCGGGCCCACGGCTCGAGCCAGCCCGCCGCCGCGGGCGAGCTCCTCATCCTCCTCGACCGCGGCGCGGGCGACGGGGCGCTGGCCGAGGGGTACTTCAACGTGACGTTTCAGCCCATCCCGGCCGCGGGCGGCGGGGCGGCGAGCGTGGTGCTCTTCGCCGTCGAGGTCACCGATCAGGTGCTCGCGCGCCGCCGCATCGAGCAGCTCGCCGAGCAGCTCGAGCACGAGCGCCACAAGCTGGAGCAGATCATCCAGCAGATGCCCCACGCGGTGTACATCGCGGAGGCCCCCTCGGGGCAGATCGTGATGGGCAACGCCCAGTGCGCCGAGCAGCTGGGGCGCCCCTTCGTCGCGTCGGCGGACATCGCCACCTACAACGCGGCCTACCACGGCTTCCACGCAGACGGCCGCCCCTACGCGCCGCACGAGTGGCCGCTCGCGCGCGCGGTCACCGCCGGTGAGCTCGTCCGGGCCGAGCCGGTGGAGATGCTGCGCACCGACGGCGCCCGCGCCATCATCGAGTACAGCGCCGCGCCCATCCGCGGCGCCGCGGGGCAGATCGTGGCCGGCGTCGTGGTGGGCGTCGACGCGACGGAGCGGATCCGCGCCCTGCGCGAGGAGCAGCGCCGCAGCGAGCAGCTCAGGGGGCTCGCCGAGGCGTCGCTCGCCGTCAACTCGGCGACGTCGCTCGAGCGGATGCTCGCCGAGATCACCGAGCGGGCGCGCTCGCTCATCGGGGCGCACCAGTCGGCCATCCGCATGACCGACGACCAGGACTGGGCGCAGGCCACCCACGCCGTCAGCCTCTCGGACAAGTACGCCGCGTACCGCAGCGACGACGCGAGGACGAGCGGGAACGGCATCGACGCGCTGGTCCGCAAGGCCAGCAGGCCGCTCCGCATGACGCAGGCCGAGCTCGAGGCGCACCCGGCGTGGCGGGGCTTCGACGGCGAGGGCGCGAGCCACCCGCCGATGCGCGGCTGGCTCGCCGCGCCGCTCATCTGCCGCGACGGCAGGAACCTCGGGCTCATCGAGCTCTCGGACAAGGAAGAGGGCGAGTTCACCGGCGACGACGAGTCGATCCTCGTGCAGCTCGCGCAGCTCGCCAGCGTGGCCATCGAGAACGCGCGGCTGCGCGAGGGGTCGCTCGCCGCCGAGAAGCGCTTCCGCTCCATGGTCGAGGCGACCACGGTCGTCGTCTGGCGGACCGATCCGGGCGGCCAGGTCGTGGAGGACTCCCCGTCCTGGCGCGGCTTCACCGGGCAGAGCTACGAGGCGTGGGCCGGCTACGGCTGGCTCGACGCCGTCCACCCCGACGACCGCGAGCGCGCGGACGCCGCGTGGCGAGGCGCCGTCGCGTCGAGGAGCCGGTACGAGGTGGAGTATCGGCTGCGCCGGCGCGACGGGTCGTGGGCCCACACCGTCGCGCGCGGCGTCCCCCTCGTGGCGGACGACGGGGCGATCTACGAGTGGGTCGGCTGCAACGTCGACGTGAGCGACATCCGGCGCGCCGAGGAGGCGTTCCGGGTCCAGCACCGGCTCGTGCGCACCATCGCCGAGAACGCGACGCTCGGCCTGCTCATGATGGATGCGCACCAGCGCTGCACCTTCATGAACCCGGCGGCCGAGAAGATCACCGGCTTTCGCTTCGACGAGATCCAGGCGATCGATCGCCCCCTGCACGAGGTCGTCCACCATACGCGGCCGGACGGCAGCCGCTATCCCATGGAGGAGTGCCCGATCGACCGGGCGCTGCCGCGCAAGAGCCAGGAGCAGGGAGAGGACGTCTTCGTCCGCCAGGACGGCTCCTTCTACCATGTGGCCTTCACCGCGAGCCCCATCCTCGACGGCGACGTCCCCGTGGGCACGGTCATCGAGCTCCGCGACATCACCGAGCAGAAGCGCGCCGAGGCCGAGCGCGAGCGCCTCATCGCCGCGCTGGAGAGGAGCAACAAGGAGCTCGACCAGTTCGCGTATGTGGCCAGCCACGACCTGAAGGCGCCGCTGCGCGGCATCGCGAACCTGACGCAGTGGATCGAGGAAGATCTCGCCGGGACCCTCGGGGGCGCTTCGCGCGAGCACATGACGCTGCTGCGCGGCCGCGTCCGCCGCATGGAGGCGCTCATCGACGGGATCCTCGATTACAGCCGCGCCGGCCGGCTGCGGCACGCGCTGGAGCCGGTCGACGTCGGTCAGATCCTCGCGGATGTCGTCGAGCTGATCGCGCCTGCGCCCGAGGCCAGCGTCGAGGTCGCGCCGGGGCTGCCGGTGCTGCGGACCGAGCGGATCCCGCTGCAGCAGGTGTTCATGAACCTCATCAGCAACGCGCTCAAGCACGCGCGGCGCGCCGATGCGCGCGTGCGGGTCGGGCACGGCGACGCGGGCCTGCACCACGAGTTCTTCGTCGAGGACAACGGGCCAGGCATCGCCCCGGAGTTTCACGAGCGCGTCTGGGGCCTCTTCCAGACGCTCGAGGCGCGCGACAAGGTGGAGGGCACAGGGATCGGGCTGTCGGTGGTGAAGAAGATCGTCGAGAGCCGAGGCGGACGCATCTGGATCGACTCCCCCCGAGGCCCGGGCGCCACCTTCCGCTTCACCTGGCAGAAGCGTGATCCGAGCGACTCCTGAGACCCGGTGCTGCCGCGCCCGG